>NZ_JBFRPK010000005.1:23097-151760 GCF_041471965.1 Vibrio sp. 10N.261.51.A3 | reverse complement strand
GGCCTCCTCCTACTCGATTCCTGAGGCTTTTTCTCTATCTAGGGGCTCTCTTTAATTCAGGAGCTTTTTATCTAAGCGCGCGACATCTGCTTTTCTGCTAATGGTCAACACAAGGAGTGTTTTATGACGATAGCAACCTCAAGAACGCTGCTGGTACCTTATACCGAGCAGTTAGAACATGACTTTATCAAGTTGAATTGCTGCCCCATTAATCGTGCTGAAATGAACGGGCCGCATTCTATTGCCTCTGCAAAATACCTATTTCAAGAAATACTTAACGACAACGTTGGTTTTTGTCGTGCCATTATCCATAACCAAACCCGTGAATACCTTGGACATTTGTTTGTTTCGTCTGAAGAAGGGAAGCATGAACTGGGATTTATTCTGGACAAGGAGTTTTGGAATCAAGGCCTTGCTAGTGAAGTGCTAAAACCTTTCTTCAGTTTGGTGTGTTTTGAAGAGCACTTAACGAATGTGGTTGCGACCGTTAATGTCGGTCATAACCCATCGATTAAGTTACTCGAAAAGTTAGGCTTTGCATTTAAAGAGACCAAACAAGATCAGTTTGGCCCTTATCATGAATATAGTTATACCGCGTATTGCGACGTTACATTCTATGAGGCTGTAGCTCAAACCGCATAGAGCGGAAGCCTACCATGGTCAGTTTTCCTTGGTACAGGTCATCACCTAATGCCGAAAACTCAAATTGGTACACAGTATGCCAGCACCAAATGGTGGTTAGCTCATGGCGCATCTTAAATTTATGACCACTGAAGGCAACGCTTAATAGCTGCAAGTCGAGCTCTTTACATTTTCTCGCAATGGCAGTTTTCGCAAGCTCTGATTGCCTGCGCTGCTGCCAAAAGAAAAAGCAAAAGAAGCACAGCATCAAAATAGCCAATAAGTTATCTATCATTTAATCCATACTTCCTTTTATCTCTATTCCAATTGTCATTACAGCGTATTTCAACGAGCTATAGAGCAAACCAGTTCTTGGGTTAGTCGTCAGTCCGTTATTGAGACTTAGCCGCTTGTTGTAACTCAATCAATGCGTTGGCAAGCTCAGGTGATGGGTTCGAATTCAACAAGGGTAAAAATACCATTCTTAGTGTCGGAATCATCACTAAATCTGCAAATAACTGATTGAACAGGTTTTGATTGCCTGTTTGTGCGAGACGCAGCAAGAATTGCTCAGCAATCGCAGGGTCTTGTAGCGCATGCCAGCTGCGACCCGCTAAACCAATCAACACTTCTTGGTGGCTCAAGCGTGGGCTAGCGAGAACTTGGTTAATGATGTTATTCGCGATCCCTTGTTCTGCACCGGAAAGGGCACGAACCAAGGCTGAGAGTAAGAACAAATCAGGCTCTTTACTAGCGATCTCATTCTCTGCAAGCTCTTGTAAGCGTTGCGCGAGTTTGTCATTGATTTGTGTGTGCTCGAGCGCACCTAACGTCGCGTATAGCGGTTCTGATGGCAGCTTATTGATGGCTTTGCGAATAGAGACACCGTTTTGTTGGCTGCCTAAACGCGCACACATATCGGTGATGCCTTGTAGTCCAACCGTTTTCCAGTTATCCCAGCCTAGCTCGCCAGTGAAGTAATGCTGAGCGTGCTCGTAATATTGGCTCGTCGCAAGGTCTAAACCTGCTCTTACTTGGCTATGAAATACAGCCATTTTGTCTTCAGAAGGCTTGAAGGTATAAGGGTTGTTTGACAGCTTTTTCTGTTGCTCTTCGCTGATATCGCCGTTCAAACGCGTGCCCATTGCTTCGATAACAAACTTAAGAAAATTGCCGACATCACCTTGATGTAATAGGCCTCTTTCGTCTAGCTTGAATTTTAGAAACCAAATCCATGGCTGTTTGTGTTCGTTCCAGTAGCTAATCGCTAAGTGAGCTTGTTTCTGAAGTGGAAACGGGTATGGCTGTTTCCCCTGCTCAACATCAGAGAATAGGGTGTTGTCGATTTTCTGGATACGACGACCTAGGTCGTAGATGTCGTATTGGCAACCGCTATTCTTTAGCAACTGAGTGAGCGTGTGAATGGTTTCCATAGTAATAAAGCTCCTAACTTTCTTTCCTAAATAGATGGTACTCTATGCCCCAATTTCAAGGTCACTAGATAAATAACTTGGTGAAAAATGACAGCAGCCACAAAGTTACCTCTTTTACTTCAACAATTAGAACAACAAATGCGCCAATGTTCCCTATGGAGCGATGTTTCACCTTCGGATGAAGCTCTGGCGAGCGTTGAACCTTTCGGGATTGATTCGTTACAACCGGAAGAGTGGTTGCAGTGGATCTTTATCGTTAAGATCAACGCAATGATGGATGCCCAAATGAGCCTACCGAAAGGCTTTGCTATCCATCCTTATTTTGGTGAAGTGTGGAAAAATGAGGCAGACAAAGTCGAACTGCTAGTGACAATTCAGAGCATTGATGAGGTATGTGCGTAATGTTAGAGATCATTTATCAAGATGAGTACTTTGTCGCGGTGAATAAGCCCGCTGGCATGCTAGTGCATCGTTCATGGTTGGATAAACACGAAACGCAATTTGTTATGCAGACATTGCGCGATCAAATTGGTCAGCATGTATTTCCATTACACCGCTTAGACAGACCGACATCGGGTGTGTTGGTGTTTGCGTTGTCGAGTGAGGTTGCTTCACAGGTGATGCCAATGTTCGCTAATCATGAGATGCAAAAAACCTATCATGCGATTGTCCGTGGTTGGATAGAAGAGGGCGATACGCTCGATTATGCACTTAAGGTTGAGCTGGATAAGATCGCAGATAAGTTCGCGAAAGAAGACAAAGAAGCGCAAGAGGCAGTGACAGTCTATGAACCGCTAGCAAAAGTAGAAGTGCCATATTCAACAGGACGCTTTCCTACGAGCCGCTACTGCTTGGTTGAGATGATGCCAAAGACAGGTCGCAAACATCAGCTGCGTCGTCACATGGCTCATCTAAGACATCCGATTGTCGGTGATACTTCACATGGTGATGGTAAGCACAATCGACTGTTCCGTGATGATTTAGATTCGCATCGTTTGTTGTTGCACGCTTCTGAGCTTCGCTTTATCCATCCTTTCACAAAAGAAGAGTTGGTGATGAAGGCCAACCTTGATGAAACTTGGCTAAGGTTGTTTGAAACCTTTGAGTGGGATACTAACTTAATCGATGCTCAAACTTGCTTGTCTAAGTAAGTCTCGCGTGTTTAGGCAATCTCCAGTCTAAGTGAATAGAGAAAATAGAATAAAAAACAAAGGGCTGATAGTGATATCAGCCCTTTTTGTATCTGTATAACCTTAACGGCATAACTAATGTTGGTTAGTTAACAGTAATAGTTAGTCGCGGGATCATTTTAGCTTTTCTAGATCAGCTTCGATCTCAGCGATCTTGCTTGATACCACTTTCTCTAGATGGCGTAAGTCGGTAAGGATCTTCTGCTTCACATCCACCTCAGCCGTTGGCGTCGGTTTGGTGATTTTGTTGAGTTCATCAATCACAAGAGTGAGGTTGCGGTTAATCTCTGTCACTTCTTTGTATTGATTATTGCCACCGCTAACAAGCACACTTTTTACTTGTCGTGGGTACTTAAATTTAACGCTTTTCGCGAACAGTTCCCCTTTCTGCTTACGAAAGTAAATCTTCAGGATATCTTTGTGTGCTTCTTGGCGAAGGGAGTAACGTTCAATCTGTTTAGGTTCGTGGATACCTAAGCCAGTGAGGTTTGGATACATAAGCGACCTCTAGGTTATGAATGTAATACTTTTATGTAATTGACTTGATCAATGTAGCAGCCTAACGACGAGCTAGATAGTTGATATCTGTGAATTGATTGTAAGTTGTGGGCAAGATCGCTCTCTATCTTTGCCCACACTTATTTGGTTATTAAACCTGTTTTTAGACTGAATTCGCTTTCTAAGGTGCGAGTTCAGAAACGTGCTCGGTTAATCGTTCTCTTAGTGCCTGTTCTTGTTCTTCAGACAGCCTTCCTCCCGCTTCACTGGTCAGAATAAACAGATCCTCTGCTCGCTCACCTATGGTGGTGATTTTGGCACCGTGCAAGTTGATGTCTAGCTCCGCAAAGGTTGCACCGACTTGAGCCAATAATCCCGGCGTATCAAGAGCTCTTAACTCCATCAAGGTACGTTTCTTGCTCTTGGTTGGTAGGAACTCAACTAAGGTTTTGACCTTAAAGTGTTGCAAGTTACGTGGCGTGCGACGCGTCTTAATCTTAGTCGGGCGGCCATCAGTCAATACATGAGTCAGATGTTTAGCAACGGCTTTGTGTCTTGCTTCATCAATCGCTTCGCCGTGTTGGTCTAGTACGATAAAGGTATCCAAAACATGACCATCTTTGCTAACCATGACCTGCGCGTCATGAACGTTAAAGTTACGTCTGTCGAGTTCGGCAACCACGGTCGCAAACAGTGCTGCTTGGTCTTTACAATAAACGAACACTTCTGTGCCACCGCGCGTCGCTTTCTTACTGATCAGCACTAACGGTTGGCTTGGGTCTTCTAGGCGAAGTAAGTGCTCACAGTGCCAAGCGATTTGTTTATGTGTGTGACGCAAGAAATAATCGGCCTTAAAGCGTTGCCACAACACTTCAATCTCACGAGCGGTGAAGCCTTCTTTACGCAGCAGTGCTGATGCCATTTGTTGGTTGTGACGAATACGGTCTCTGACATCGACAGGGTTTTCCAAGCCGCGGCGCAGTGCTCGCTGCGTTGAGTGGAACAGCTCAGCTAACAGGGTTCGTTTCCAACTGTTCCATAGCTCAGGGTTAGTCGCACAGATATCGGCAACGGTTAAACAAACCAGTAGCTCGAGTGATTCTTCATCACGCACTTTTTTGGCGAATTCGGTGATCACATCTGGGTCGTAGATATCACGACGTTGAGCCGTTACTGACATCAATAGGTGATTTTGTACCAACCACGCGACTTGTTTGGCTTCAGGCTTCGATAGCCCGTGTTCAATACAGAAAGAGTAAGCCTCAACCGCACCTATCTCAGAGTGGTCTCCGCCGCGGCCTTTGCCGATGTCATGGAAGATAGCGGCAAGGATCAGCAACTCTTTCTTCTGTACTCGAGGATAGACTTCACAGCAGATAGGGTGCTTATCGTGGTTTTCGATTTGACCAAAGCGGTTGATGTGCTTGAGCAGGCGGATACTGTGCTCATCCACGGTGTAAACATGGAATAGGTCAAACTGCATCTGACCAACGATCTGGCTCCACTGCGGTAAGTACGCAGAGAGCACGCCCAATTTGTGCATTAAGCTAAAGGCTTTGTGCAGGGCATTAGGGTGGCGAACTAGATCCATGAACTTGTCACGAGCTTCAGGAATGGTATGCAGGAATCGGTTCAATCGACGGCGTGCCGTACGCAGTTGTCGCAATGTTGGTGGACTTACCCCTTCGATAGTCGAGTCATTGGCGATATGGATGAACATATCGAGAATGGTTTCTGGTCTTGCTTGGAATAGGGCAGGCTTGCGCGCTTCGATCAACGAACCTCGACGTTGGAAATCACTATCGAGAATTTCAGCGTCTTGGGTTTGACCGCCATTGATGATCGCTTGATCGAACAGCTTAAGCAGCATCTTATTCAGTTCAGCAACACGACGAAGGGTTCGGTAGAACTCTTTCATCATCATCTCAACACCACGGTTTCCTTCACCCGTATAACCCAGATGTTCAGCGACTTGAGCTTGATGCGCGAACGTTAAACGGTTGTCGTAACGGCGCAGTTCAATATGCAATGCAAAGCGAACACGCCATAAAAAATCTTGGCACTCAACGAGCTCACGATATTCAGCATCGGTCAGAAAGCCGTATTTGCTCATCTCTAACAAAGAGGTCGCGCCGAAGTGGCGACGCGCAACCCAGCTCAGGGTATGGATGTCTCTGAGCCCTCCCGGAGTCGATTTGATGTCCGGTTCTAAATTATAGGTGGTGTCGTGGTAGCGAGCATGACGCTCTCTCTGTTCTTGAATCTTGGCTTTGTAAAACGTCTCACTTGGCCAAAATGAATCGGAATGAATCTTCAGTTTTAGTTCTTGGAAAGTGTCTTCACTACCACATAACAATCGCGACTCTTGTAGGTTGGTCGCGACGGTTAAATCATCGGTGCCGATATCGAGACACTCAGTAATAGTTCGCACAGCATGGCCAACTTCGAGCTTTAAATCCCAAAGTAGAGTAATGAATTGACTGACCTTTTCACCAAGAGCTGGTGGTAGTGTTTTTTGCGAGACAATGAGAATATCAATGTCAGACAAAGGATGCAGTTCGCCACGACCATAACCACCCACTGCGACAAGTGAAATATGAGGCAGTTTGTTGAATCCGAAATTTTCCCACAAACGATTGAGAAGTAAATCCATGTATTCGGAGCGGAGTAGAACCAAATCGGTGACGGGATGGTGGTTCAGAAATTCATTTTTTTGATACTGCGTGAAGATCTCGAGCTGATTTTTTAATTCGCAGATTTCAATTTGTTCGTCATTGAACGTAAGAGGGCATTGATAAGGCATAGTCTGCTATCCGTGCAAGCAAATGAGAATAGTAAACAATTTAACAGAAGCTGATGGAAAATCGAAATTGAGTGGATAAAAAATATCCTCGACAATGCGAGGATATTTTTAAAAGGCTGATGCGCTCAGTTCGGTGAACTAAGCGTTCTTCATGATACGTGGGATTGTATCATCGCTGCGCAGTGTTAGTACTTCACAACCAGTATCAGTTACAACCAGAGTGTGCTCCCATTGAGCCGAGTTCTTGCTGTCTGCTGTGTATACTGTCCAGCTATCTTCGTCATCAAGACGACAGCCAAACTTACCCGCGTTGATCATTGGCTCGATAGTGAAGCACATGCCTGCTTTTAGCACGGTGCGATCGCTGTTCTTGTAGTGAACTACTTGTGGATCTTCGTGGAATTCAGAACCAATGCCGTGACCACAGTAATCTTTAACAATAGAGAACTTAGCGCGTGGGTTGTTCTTGTTGTTTGTTTTGATGTACTTCTCGATAGCAGTACCGATTTGACCAAGTTGAACACCTGGCTTAACTTGGCGCATGCCTTCGTAAAGTGCTTCTTGAGCAACCATGCACAGACGCTTGTTTGCAGGTGAAACCTCACCCACTAGGAACATCTTAGAGGTGTCACCGTGGTAGCCTTGAGGGCGAGTACTAAGATCGGCATTTGCGTCATCAGGGATGATAACTGTGATATCAACGTTCAGAATGTCGCCATCTTTGAGTACCGCAGGTTTGAATTGACCTGTGCTACCCGTCTCGTCTTGTGACGCGGGAATGCCGTGACACACAATATGATTGATAGACGTACAGATAGACTTAGGGAAACCGTGGTAATCGAGTGGCGCAGAGTATGCACCTCTTTCTAGAGCGTACTCATGACAAAGCGTATTGAGCTCTTCCGTCGTGGTACCCACTTGGATGTGAGGTTCGATCATCTCAATAATGTCAGCGGCCAGCTTGCCGGCGACGCGCATTTTTTCAATTTCTTCAGCAGTTTTAATTTTTACAGCCATTGCATATCTCTTAATTTGGTAGCACCTAAGTGTGCATATTGGGGCTATTCTATCAGTGCAGCAATTTAGCGCAACATTACCATGTCCGTACAATACTGGAGGATACTGTTAACGTGATTAAATAATGTTCGGTTAACAGATGCAGAACCTGCTTGATATAGACACTATTTTATAGAGAAAATTTACCTTTAGAGATCAGTATAGCAGTCGCCATTTTTAGAATTTTTTCTAGCCATAGATAGACAAAATATGGTATAAAGCGCGCCGGACATCAGGACTGTTTTCTCCAATTGGCGAAACAAGCTTTATGTCCACTAACTTATTTCTTTAAATCACACACATTCCGACACATGTTCCGGGGTGCCTCAACAACACAGATAACGGCTGAAAAGTGGTTAGTTGTTAGGGGTCGGATTCATGGGGGATGTGGAGGCCTAACCCCATAGAGGATTTTAAAATGGCAACTGTATCAATGCGCGATATGCTTAAAGCTGGTGTTCACTTCGGTCACCAAACTCGTTACTGGAACCCAAAAATGAAGCCATTCATCTTTGGTGCTCGTAACAAAGTACATATCATCAACCTAGAAAAAACTGTACCAATGTTCAACGAAGCTCTAGCAGAAATCGCTAAAGTTGGTGAGAAGAAAGGTAAAGTTCTTTTCGTTGGTACTAAGCGCGCTGCATCTGAAGCTGTTAAAGAAGCTGCTGTAAACAGCAACCAGTTCTACGTTAACAACCGCTGGTTAGGCGGTATGCTAACGAACTACAAAACTGTTCGTCAGTCTATCAAGCGTCTGAAAGAACTTGAAGCGCAAGCTCAAGACGGTACTTTCGACAAGCTAACTAAGAAAGAAGCTCTAATGCGTACTCGTGAAATGGAGAAGCTAGAGAAGTCTCTTGGTGGTATCAAGAACATGGGCGGCCTACCAGACGCTCTATTCGTAATCGATGCTGATCACGAACACATCGCAGTTAAAGAAGCAAACAACCTAGGTATCCCAGTTTACGCTGTAGTTGATACTAACTCTAACCCAGACGGCGTTGACTTCGTTATCCCAGGTAACGACGATGCAATCCGTGCAGTACAGCTTTACCTAAACGCTGCTGCAGACGCGGTTAAAGAAGGTCGTAACAAAGACGTTGCTGCTGTAGCTGCTGAAAAAGATGGTTTTGTAGAAGCTGAATAATAGCGGCTCTGAATCACGCTTGGCTTAGCTAATATAGATTTTGAAATCTTTATTAAATGTAAGCTAAGTTATAGTTAGATCGGGGGCCTCGTTTTGGCCCCTGATTTTTACCTTATTTTCGAATCAACCGAGGAATAGAGAATGGCAACTGTAACTGCTGCTCTAGTTAAAGAACTTCGCGAGCGCACTGGCGCTGGCATGATGGAATGTAAGAAAGCGCTTGTAGAAGCAAACGCTGACATCGAACTAGCAATTGAAAACATGCGTAAATCTGGCGCAGCGAAAGCAGCTAAGAAAGCTGGTAACGTTGCTGCTGAAGGCGCAATCATCATCAAAGAAGAGAACGGTGTAGCTGTTCTTCTTGAAGTTAACTGCCAAACTGACTTCGTAGCAAAAGATGCTAGCTTCACTGCGTTTGCAGAAGAAGTTGCAGCTGCAGCAGTAGCTTCTAAAGCTTCTGTAGAAGAGCTACAAGC
This sequence comes from Vibrio sp. 10N.261.51.A3, assembly GCF_041471965.1. Lineage (NCBI taxonomy): Bacteria > Pseudomonadati > Pseudomonadota > Gammaproteobacteria > Vibrionales > Vibrionaceae > Vibrio > Vibrio sp. 10N.261.51.A3. Next base: position 142,533 of record NZ_JBFRPK010000005.1, on the reverse strand, counting down.
ACAGTTCGAAGAAACTCGCGTTGCTCTAGTTGCTAAAATCGGCGAAAACATCAACATCCGTCGCGTAGCTTACGTTGAAGGTGCTGCACTAGCTTCTTACCGTCACGGTGAGAAAATCGGTGTTGTTGTAGCTGGTGAAGGCGAAGCTGAAACTCTTAAGCACGTTGCTATGCACGTTGCTGCTTCTCGTCCTGAGTTTGTTAACCCAGAAGACGTACCAGCAGACGTAGTTGCTAAAGAGAAAGAAGTTCAAGTTGAAATCGCTATGAACGAAGGCAAGCCTCAAGAGATCGCTGAGAAAATGGTTATCGGCCGTATGAAGAAATTCACGGGCGAAATCTCTCTAACTGGTCAAGCTTTCATCATGGAACCTAAGAAAACTGTTGGCGAAATCCTTAAAGAAAAAGGCGCTGCAGTATCTAACTTCGTACGTCTAGAAGTTGGTGAAGGTATCGAGAAAGCTGCTGAAATGAGCTTCGCTGACGAAGTTGCAGCGGTACAAAAAGGTTAATCCTTAGCGTATTGTTTGAAAAAAGACCGTGGCAAATGCTGCGGTCTTTTTATGAATAGTGAACTATTTTTGAAGGCAACGTTAGTGGTTATGAATGCAAACTGACTTACTCAGTTTTTATCCATGACTGTTAATCATCAACTCTTTGGAAGGTAAACTCCATGACTACGAACCCTAAACCAGTGTATCAACGTATTCTGTTAAAACTTAGCGGTGAAGCGCTACAAGGCGAAGAAGGTTTTGGTATTGACCCAACGATCCTTGATCGTATGGCTCAAGAAGTAAAAGAATTGGTTGAACTAGGCGTTCAAGTTGGTGTTGTTATCGGTGGCGGTAACTTGTTCCGTGGTGCTGGTCTTGCTGAAGCTGGCATGAACCGCGTTGTTGGTGACCACATGGGTATGCTTGCAACGGTAATGAACGGCCTTGCAATGCGTGACGCTCTTCACCGTGCTTACGTAAACGCACGTGTAATGTCTGCAATCCCTCTTAAAGGTGTGTGTGACGACTACAACTGGGCAGATGCAATCAGCCAACTACGTCAAGGTCGCGTTGTGATCTTCTCTGCTGGTACGGGTAACCCATTCTTCACTACGGATTCTGCTGCATGTCTACGTGGTATCGAAATCGAAGCTGACGTAGTTCTAAAAGCGACAAAAGTAGATGGTGTATTTACTTCTGACCCTGTAGCAAACCCAGACGCAGAGTTGTATGATACGTTGTCTTACAACACGGTTCTTGATAAAGAACTTAAAGTAATGGACTTGGCTGCATTTACGCTAGCACGTGATCACAAAATGCCAATCCGTGTATTTAACATGAATAAACCAGGCGCACTACGTCGCGTGGTTATGGGTGAAACTGAAGGTACATTAATCAGCGACGCTGACTAATTTTTCGGGCTTACTGAGGTGTTGTACCTTGGTAAGCTTATCCTTATCACTCCAAATAAAAAGCTTTCTTGAAGAAAGAACATAATCAAGGTGAAATTGTGATTAACGAAATCAAAAAAGACGCTCAAGAGCGCATGGTAAAAAGTGTTGATGCACTAAAAAACAGCCTGCAAAAGATTCGTACAGGCCGTGCTCACCCGAGCCTACTTTCTGGTCTTACTGTTGAGTACTACGGTGCTCCAACGCCTTTGACTCAAGTAGCTAACGTTATCGCTGAAGATGCACGTACACTAGCTATTACAGTGTTTGATAAAACACTGACTCCTCTAGTTGAAAAAGCAATCCTGACATCTGACCTAGGCCTAAACCCTATGTCTGCTGGTACGGTTATCCGTGTTCCACTTCCACCGCTAACGGAAGAGCGTCGTAAAGACCTAGTTAAAATCGTTCGTGGCGAAGCTGAAGGTGGCCGTGTTGCTATCCGTAACATCCGTCGTGACGCGAATGGCGATCTAAAAGCACTTCTTAAAGATAAAGAAATCTCTGAAGATGAAGATCGTAAAGCACAAGACGAAATTCAAAAGCTAACTGACGCTGCGGTTAAGAACGTAGACGAAGTTCTAGCTGTTAAAGAAAAAGAGTTGATGGAAGTTTAATTTTCCATATTCTTTTCTTTCCGGAAAAACGCTGTACTCACGGTGCAGCGTTTTTTTATGCTACTCTGTTCGACTATTAGAATTTGATTCACTCTTTTATGCATAATTCTCAAGCGTTCACAGACTCTCTTCCTAAACACATTGCTATCATTATGGATGGTAATGGTCGCTGGGCAAAAGCTCAGGGCAAGCCTCGCGTCTTTGGCCATAAAAACGGTGTTCAAGCCGTTCGTAAAACTATCTCTTCTGCAGCCAGACTTGGCATTAAAGCCGTTACTCTTTTTGCATTTAGTAGCGAAAACTGGCGTCGTCCTGAAGAAGAAGTCGGTATCTTGATGGAACTGTTTATTTCAGTGCTGTCGAGTGAAGTTAAAAAGCTTCATAAAAATAATCTACAACTTCGTGTTATTGGTGATAAAAGTCGTTTCAATGATCGACTACAAAAGAAGATAGAAGAAGCGGAAGCTTTGACTAGCACCAATACGGGTATGGTTATTAATATTGCAGCTAACTACGGCGGTAAGTGGGATATTCAGCAAGCAATGACCTCTATTGCTCAACAGGTAAAGTCTGGTGATATTAATGTAGATGACATTGATGAAGCTATGATTACACAGCACCTGACAATGGCAGATATTCCTGAAGTCGATCTACTTATCCGTACCAGTGGCGAATGCCGCATTAGTAATTTTATGCTTTGGCAGTTGGCTTACGCCGAAATGTATTTCACTGAACAATTCTGGCCAGACTTTAATGAAGACAGCTTAGTAGAAGCTGTGACTTGGTTTGTTAACCGTGAGCGTCGTTTTGGATGCACCGGTGAGCAAATTAAAGCTCTGATGGACAGTTAATAAGGATTTTTTGGTTTGAAACAACGAATTATTACGGCGTTGATTTTAGCTCCCCTAGTTATTCTAGGTATTTTCGAGTTATCACTTCCTACATTTATTCTTTCACTAGCGGTAATCTCGCTATTGGGTTTTTGGGAGTGGACTCAGTTTGTTGAAAGCAAATCACGTTATGTAGCGTTGATTCCAACGGTTGTGGTAAGTGCTGCAAGTTTTGCTTTTATCCCTTTTGATGCATTTAGCCTTAATAACTTGTCTACTGCTCACTACGCCATTCTAACGATTGGCTCGATTTGGTGGGTAATCGCGAGTGGCATGGCGGTGACTTATCCTAAGTCTATGCCTGCATGGAAAGACTCTTCTCTTCTTCGTCACGCCTTTGGTGTGCTGACTCTGCTGCCATTCTTCTGGAGTGTGGTTATCCTGCGTGCTAACGGTATCGATGCTGATCCTTACCACGGTGCTAAACTGGTGATGTTTGTTTGCTTGCTTGTTTGGGCTGCAGATAGCGGCGCATACTTTTCAGGAAAGAGTTTTGGTAAGCGTAAAATGGCACCAGCGGTAAGCCCTAATAAGACGATTGAAGGTCTTATCGGTGGCATTATTACTGCGGTGATCGTGGCTTGGATCTTTGCTGACTTGTTTGACATCCAATTCACAAGCCCACTTCACATGATTGTTATTACCCTTGTGACCGTTGTTATTTCTGTTCTAGGTGACCTTGTTGAAAGCATGTTTAAGCGTGTTTCTGGGGTGAAAGACAGCAGTAATCTGATTCCTGGTCATGGTGGTATACTAGATAGAATAGATAGCTTAACGGCTGCATTCCCTGTCTTTGCTCTGCTTTATTTAGCATTCTAATAAAAAAGGGCAGTGATTCTGCCCTTTATTACATTTCTACGGTCATATGTGATGCGAAATCTAACTATCCTTGGCGCTACCGGCTCAATTGGTGCAAGTACACTAAAAGTCGTTGAGCAAAACCCAGATCTCTATTCAGTGGTTGCACTGGCTGCAGGCTCGAATGTTGAAAAGATGCTGGCGTTAGTTGAAAAGTGGCAACCAAGCTATGTTGCTATGGCTTGCTCTGATGCAGCGTCTCAACTGACTGAAGTGTTGTCCGTGAGTTACCCTAACGTAAAAGTACTTTCAGGCACTGAAGGCATGTGTCAGGTTGCTTCTCTAGAGGAAGTGGACACGGTAATGGCCGCGATTGTTGGTGCCGCTGGTTTACTTCCTACTATGTCTGCGGTTAAAGCGGGCAAGCGTATCTTGCTTGCAAACAAAGAAGCTTTGGTGATGTCTGGGCAGTTGTTTATCGACGCCGTGGAAAAATACGGTGCAGAGCTGCTTCCTGTCGATAGCGAGCATAATGCTATTTTCCAATGCCTTCCGCAGAACGTACAAACTAACCTAGGCCGCTGTAACCTTGAAGAAAACGGCATTAACCATATTCTTCTGACTGGTTCTGGTGGTCCTTTCCGTTATACCGATGTGGCTGAACTCGAATCAGTGAATCCTGAACGCGCAATTGCACACCCTAACTGGTCTATGGGGCCTAAGATCTCTGTCGATTCTGCGACTATGATGAATAAAGGGCTAGAGTACATTGAAGCGAAATGGCTATTTAATGCTTCTCAGGAGCAGTTAAAGGTCATCATTCACCCGCAGTCTGTAATTCACTCGATGGTTCAGTACAAGGATGGCTCTGTGCTTGCTCAAATGGGCGAACCAGATATGGCAACGCCAATCGCTTTGACGATGTCTTACCCTAATCGTACCGAGGCGGGTGTTAAGCCTTTAGACTTTACTAAAGTGGGTGAGCTTACCTTCTTAGAACCAGATTTCAGTCGTTACCCGTGTTTGAGGTTAGCGATTGAAGCGTGCTACTTAGGTCAGCATGCGACAACAGCCATTAATGCAGCAAACGAGATCGCGGTCGATGCTTTCTTGAACAATCAGGTGAAGTTTACCGATATTGCTGTCATTAACGAACACGTTATGAGCAAAGTATGTGAACAACATAACTCTGAGGGTTTAGATAGCTTGGAAAGCCTTCTCGAGCTCGATAATATGTCTCGTCAAATAGCCATTCAATTTATTAAAGAGCAGCTAGCATGAGTGGAATTCTGTGGAACTTCGCATCTTTTATCGTAGCGCTTGGCATTCTGGTTGCTGTTCATGAGTTTGGACACTTCTGGGTCGCTCGTCGTTGTGGTGTGAAAGTTGAAAAATTCTCGATTGGTTTTGGTAAATCAATCTGGAGTAAAGTTGGCCGTGATGGTACTGAATACAGCTTGTCAGTGATTCCACTGGGCGGCTACGTTAAGATGCTCGATGGTCGTGTTGACGATCTTTCTGAAGATCAACAGCAATACGCTTTCGACAAGAAGCCGCTTTGGAAACGAACGGCGATTGTGGGTGCAGGCCCTGCATTCAACTTTATCTTTGCGGTGTTCGCGTATTGGTTAGTATTTTTGATTGGCGTACCCGCGGTTAAGCCCGTGATTGGTGAAGTCACTCCACAATCTATTGCTGCACAAGCCGGAATTGAAACTGGAATGGAACTTAAATCTATTTCAGGAATCAAAACCGCAGATTGGGAATCAGTCAATATGGGGTTGATATCGCACATTGGTGATCAATCCATGACAGTGACGGTTGCTTCTCAAGACGACATCGGCTTTGAGCAACAAATGACATTGGATATTTCAGACTGGTCGTTCAACCCAGAAACTGAATCTGCAATGACAACGCTGGGCTTTAGACCGTATTCTCCAGAGATATCGACCGTACTGGCTCAAATCATTGATGATGGCGCTGCATACGATGCAGGTCTTGAAGCTGGCGATAAAATTGTTGAGATTAACGGGCAACCTATTGAACAGTGGCAGTCGGTTGTTGAGTTAATTCGTGCTAATCCAATGACATCATTGGACTTGGTCGTATTGCGAAATGGTGCCGAGCAGTCATTGGTTATGACACCAAAAAGTCGAGAGCTTTCTGATGGTTCGACAATCGGCTATGCAGGTATTGCTCCGGAAGTCGCAGAATGGCCAGAAGATTATCGCTTTGAGTTACAATTTGGTGTAATTGAGTCTGTAGGAAAAGCATTTGATAAAACAGGTCAAATCATTGGATTGACACTGACAATGCTTAAGAAGCTCATCGTTGGTGATGTTGGCTTAAACAACTTGAGTGGCCCTATTTCAATCGCTAAAGGTGCAGGTACAACCGCCGATTACGGTTTGGTTTACTTCTTAGGCTTTTTGGCTCTGATTAGTGTTAACTTGGGGATTATTAATTTGGTTCCGCTGCCTATGCTTGATGGCGGACATTTGCTCTTTTTCGCTATTGAGGCCGTTACTCGTAAACCGGTGCCTGAAAAAGTTCAGGAAATGGGATACAGAGTGGGAGGTGCAATCCTCTTCTCTTTGATGGCTCTGGCAATATTTAATGATTTTACTCGTCTGTGAATGGTTTCTCACAGGCATTGGTAGTAGCAAGGAATAATTAGAATAAGTATGGCGATTAAGCAAATTCTGTTCGCAAGTCTATTGGCCACTAGTGTGGCTGCGAACGGAGCACAAAATTTTGTGGTTCAAGATATCAAGATCGAAGGTTTACAGCGTGTTGCACTTGGTGCAGCTCTACTGAAAATGCCAGTGCGTATTGGCGATGAAGTGGATGAAAGCGATGTATCTGAGATCATTCGTGCATTGTATGCTTCAGGTAACTTCGAGGACGTTAAAGTTCTTCGCGATGAAGGTGTTTTAGTTGTTCAAGTAAAAGAACGACCGACCATCGCGAGCATTTCATTCTCGGGTAACAAAGCGATCAAAGAAGAGCAACTTCAGCAGAACCTAGATGCGTCTGGTGTTCGTGAAGGTGAGGCTCTTGACCGTACTACGCTGAGTAACATTGAAAAAGGCCTTGAAGATTTTTACTACAGTGTTGGTAAGTACAACGCGACAGTAAAAGCGGTTGTGACACCTCTGCCACGTAACCGTTCTGACCTTAAGTTTGTGTTTACTGAGGGCGTATCCGCTAAGATTCAGCAAATCAACTTTATCGGTAATGAAGTCTTCTCTGACTCTGAACTGCTTAGTCGTTTCAATCTGAATGTTGATGTTGCATGGTGGAATTTCCTTGCGGATGAAAAATACCAAAAGCAAGTATTAGCCGGTGATATCGAAGCGCTGAAATCTTACTACCTTGACCGTGGTTACCTTAAGTTTAAGGTTGACTCTACGCAGGTGGCGATCTCTCCAGACAAAAAAGGTGTTTACATCACGCTTGGCCTCGATGAAGGCGAAGCCTACACCGTTAAAGATGTCTCTTTCCGTGGTGAATTAATCGGTCGTGAGGCTGACTTCGAAGCGTTAGTGCCATTCGAAGACGGCGATACGTACAACGGTTCTTCGGTAACGTCTTTGGAAGAGAACGTAAAACGAATTCTTGGTGAATCTGGCTACGCGTACCCACAAGTTCGCACGATTCCTGAATTTGACGATGAGACCAAAGAAGTGTCGTTGGTTATCAATGTAGAAGCGGGCAGCCGTATCTATGTTCGTGATATTCGATTCACGGGTAACAACTCAACGAAAGACGAAGTACTGCGTCGTGAAATGCGTCAAATGGAAGGCAGCTGGCTTAACTCTAAGTCCATTGATACCGGTAAGAGCCGTCTTAACCGTTTAGGTTTCTTTGAAACGGTTGATGTACAAACAGTGCGTGTTCCTGGCAGTGAAGACCAAGTTGATTTGGTTTACAACGTTAAGGAAGCGAACTCAGGCAGTATCAACTTTGGTGTCGGCTACGGTACTGAATCTGGTGTGAGTTTCCAAGTTGGCCTGCAACAAGACAACTTTGCGGGCTCTGGTAACCGTGTTGGCGTAAGTGCCATGATGAACGATTACCAAAAAAACGTGAGCTTAGACTACCGTGACCCATACTGGAACCTGGATGGTGTGAGCTTAGGCGGTAAGATCTTCTACAACGAATTTGAAGCCTCTGAAGCGGGCATCGTCGACTATACCAACCAAAGTTATGGTACGAGCTTAACCTGGGGTTTCCCTATGGATGAGCTGAACCGCATTGAGTTCGGTGTTGGCTATACGCACAACAAGATCGGTAACGTACCGACTTATATCCAGGTTGAACAGTTTGCGAGAAGTATCGACCAATACGGTGATGAGCACATCTTAACTGATGACTTCGATATCAATATCTCTTGGACGCGTAACAACTTGAACCGTGGTTTCTTCCCAACAGAGGGTAACCACCAACGTGCTTTCGCTAAAATGACGGTACCAGGCTCTGATGCTCAGTACTTCAAAATGCAGTACGATGTAAAACATTACATCCCGCTGACCAAAAAGCATGAGTTCACACTATTGATGCGCGGCCGATTAGGCTATGGTAATGGTTATGGTCAAACAGATGGTAACGATAACTTGTTCCCATTCTACGAGAACTACTACGCAGGTGGTTTTACAACCCTACGTGGTTTTGGCTCTAACTCAGCTGGCCCGAAAGCCGTTTACGGCAGCAGCACAGGTAATAACCCAACCTATGATACCGCTACTGATGATTCAGTGGGTGGTAACGCGGTTGCCTTAGCAAGCTTAGAGTTAATTGTACCAACGCCGTTTGCTTCTGATGAAGCGCGCAGCCAAATTCGTACCAGTGTCTTCTTCGATATGGCAAGTGTATGGGATACCGAGTTCGTAGACCGTGGCGCACCTAACAGTGGCGGCCAGTACTACTACGATTACTCTGATCCAACAAATTACCGTTCATCTTATGGTGCAGCCCTTCAATGGATGTCACCGATGGGCCCACTGGTTTTCTCTCTAGCGAAACCAATTAAAGTTTACGAAGGTGATGATGAGGAATTCTTCACATTCACCATTGGTAGAACTTTCTAATATTTAAAGGACAATATTTTGAAAAATATGATTAAAGCAGCAGGTTTAGGCCTTGTAGTTCTTAGCTCTTCTTTCTTTGCAACAGCTGCTGAAGCTGCGCAAAAAGTGGGTTATGTAAACACTGCACAAGTATTCCAGGCTCTACCTCAGCGTGAAGTTGTTCTTCAAAAAATGCAGGAAGAGTTCAAAGACAAAGCAGCTGAGCTACAGAGCATTCAAGCTGAAGCTAAAACGAAGATTGAAAAGCTTAAGCGTGATGGCGAGCTACTAGGTCCTGACGAAGTTGAGAAGCTACGTATCGAAGTAGGCCAACTAGACAGCAAGTACAAAATCAAAGCTCAAGCACTAGAAAAAGCAAGCCAACGTCGTGAAGCACAAGAGAAGCAGAAGCTATTCAAAGTGATTCAAGATGCTGTAACGAAAGTTGCAGAGAAAGAAGGCTACGACATGATCGTTGATATTCAAGCTCTGCAATACGGCAAGCCAGAATACAACATCTCTGAGAAAGTAATTAAAGTACTGAAATAAGTTTTATGAAGAATCTGACTTTAGCCGAATTGGCAACGATTACCGGGGGAGAGCTACACGGAGATGGTACAATTACCGTTTCAGCAGTCGCTCCGATGGATAAAGCGCAAGAAGGTAACATTACGTTCCTTTCTAACGTGAAGTACAGCAAGCACCTAGGTGACTGTAAAGCGTCCGCTATTATGGTTAAAGAGAGTGAGCGTCAACTGTGCAAGACTAACGTGATTGTGGTTAATGACCCTTATGTTGCTTTTGCTAAAGTTGCTCAAGCGCTTGATACTACTCCTGCTCCCGCAGCGGCTATTGCTGATTCTGCTTCAATCTCTAGCGAAGCAACCATTGGACAAAATGTGTCTATTGGCGCGAACGCTGTGATTGAGTCTGGTGTAGTACTTAGTGATGATGTGATCATCGGTGCTGGTTGCTTTATTGGTAAAAATGCAAAAATTGGCGCAGGCACTAAGCTGTGGGCTAACGTAAGTGTTTACCATGAAGTTGTGATAGGTGAAGCATGTCTGATCCAATCAAGTACTGTTATTGGCTCTGATGGCTTTGGCTATGCAAACGAGAAAGGTGAGTGGGTTAAGATCCCGCAAGTGGGTTCTGTTCGCATTGGTAACCGCGTAGAAATCGGCGCGTGTACTACCATTGACCGTGGTGCATTAGATGACACAATCATTGAAGATAACGTTATCTTAGATAACCAACTTCAAATTGCTCACAATGTTCACATCGGATATGGTTCTGCTCTTGCGGGTGGTACTATAATCGCAGGCAGCACGACGATAGGTAAGTACTGTATTATTGGTGGCGGCAGTGTGATTAATGGTCACATTGAAATCGTTGATGGCGTTACAATCACCGGTATGGGGATGGTAATGCGCAGCATCACTGAGAAAGGCATGTACTCTTCAGGTATTCCTTTACAGCCAAATAAAGATTGGCGTAAAACAGCAACGCGTGTTCATCGAATTGATGAAATGAACAAGCGTTTGAAAACTGTTGAAAAACTTATCGAGAAGAGCGCGGAATCATAATTCCAGCATTTCTAATAAAAGGCTCGCGTACAGCGAGTCTTTTTCGTTTATAATCCTTCTAATTAAATAAAGAATATATATAGGAATACGACTTTGACTACTGAACAGACAACGATGAACATTACTGAAATTCAGGAACTATTACCTCATCGCTACCCATTCTTAATGGTTGATCGTGTGACTAGCTTTGAAAAAGAAAAAACACTGACTGCGATTAAGAATGTCTCTGTTAACGAACCTCAGTTCACAGGCCACTTCCCACAACTTCCTGTATTCCCAGGCGTGTTGATCTTAGAAGCAATGGCACAAGCAACAGGCCTTCTAGCATTTAAATCTTTTGGTGCGCCTTCTGGCAACGAGCTTTACTACTTTGCAAGTGTTGATAAAGCAAAATTCCGTAAGCCAGTAGTACCTGGTGACCAACTGGTTATCGAAGTTGAATTCTTAAAAGAACGTCGTGGCATCGCATCGTTTAATGGTGTTGCTAAGGTTGACGGCGTAGTTGTATGTTCAGCTGAACTTAAATGTGCTCGTAGAGAGTTTTAATATGATTCATGAAACAGCGAAAATTCACCCGGCAGCAGTAATCGAAGGTGATGTAACTATCGGTGCTAACGTGACGGTTGGGCCTTTCACTTACATTGCTGGTAACGTGACAATTGGTGACGACACTGAAGTGATGTCGCACGTTGTGATCAAAGGTCACACAACCATTGGTAAAGAAAACCGTATCTTCCCACACGCTGTTATCGGTGAAGAAAACCAAGATAAGAAATACGGCGGCGAAGACACAACAGTTGTGATCGGTGATCGCAACGTAATTCGTGAAGCGGTTCAAATCCATCGTGGTACGGTTCAAGACAAAGCAACCACAGTGATTGGTGATGACAACTTACTTTGTGTTAATGCTCACGTAGCGCACGATGTTATTGTTGGTAACCACACTCACATTGGTAACAACGCTATTCTTGGCGGTCATGTAACGGTTGGCGACTACGCTGGTGTTATGGCACTTTCTGCGATTCACCCATTCTGCTCAATTGGTGCTTACGCATACATCGGTGGCTGTTCTGCAGTTGTTCAAGATGTACTGCCGTACGTGCTTGCACAGGGTAACCACGCGGCTCCATTCGGCCTTAACCTAGTAGGCTTGAAGCGTAACGGATTTGAGAAACCTGAAATTCGTGCACTACAGAAAGCGTACAAAGAGCTATACCGTTCAGGTAAAACACTTGAAGAAGCGAAAGCGGCTTTAGTGGAAATGGCAAAAGAGTTTACTTCGGTAGTTCCTATGCTTGAAATGCTAGAGAACTCTGAGCGCGGTATTATTCGTTAATACTCGATGTGGTTATGTACCAATCCGCGTAAGTATGACAATAATTACTTAATCAGATTGGTATAACAAAAAGATCGCTAATCATTAGGCGATCTTTTTTGTTTTAGGCAAGAAGGGAATTGGAAAACTATGGCACAGCAAGAAACAGCAACCAACAGCACGGACTTTGTTTCGATTGAACCACTGCGCGTAGGTATCGTTGTCGGAGAACTCTCTGGTGACACGCTTGGCGAAGGTTTTATCAAAGCAATCAAATCGCAGTACCCGAACGCTGAATTCGTGGGTATTGGCGGACCAAAAATGAAGGCGCTTGGTTGTGAGTCTCTTTTCGAGATGGAAGAGCTGGCTGTCATGGGCTTAGTTGAAGTACTTGGCCGTTTACCTCGCTTATTAAAAGTGAAAGCAGAGCTGGTAAAGTATTTCACTCAAAACCCGCCAGATGTGTTTGTGGGTATCGATGCGCCCGATTTCAACCTAAGGCTTGAGTTAGACCTTAAGAACGCTGGCATCAAAACGGTGCATTACGTGAGCCCTTCAGTGTGGGCTTGGCGTCCCAAACGTATCTTTAAAATCGACAAAGCAACTGACTTGGTATTGGCTTTCTTGCCGTTCGAAAAAGCGTTCTACGATAAATATAACGTTGCCTGTGAGTTTGTTGGTCACACGTTGGCAGACGCGATTCCTTTAGAGCCAAGTAAACAAGATGCTCGAGAGCTGTTAGGTCTTGATCAAGACAAGCAGTGGTTAGCCGTACTGCCGGGCAGTCGTGGCGGTGAGATGGGTTTGATTGCTCAGCCATTTATCGAAACTTGCCAGCGTATTAAGCAGAAGTATCCGGATATCAACTTTGTTGTTGCGCTCGTTAACGAGCAACGTAAAAAGCAGTTTACTGAAATCTGGCAATCGACCGCACCTGAGCTTGAATTCACGTTAGTCGAAGATACGGCAACCAACGTGATTACCGCCGCTGATTCTGTGCTTTTGGCTTCAGGTACCGTGGCTCTCGAATGTATGTTGCTTAAACGCCCTATGGTGGTTGGTTACAAAGTAAATAAGCTGACGGGTTACATTGTTAAGAAATTGGCGATCACTGAGTTTGTGTCACTGCCGAATATTTTGGCTGGTGAAGAGATCGTGAAAGAGCATATTCTTGAAGAGTGCCACCCAGACTTTTTGTTCCCGTCTGTCGATAAAATGCTATCAGCCGATAACAGTGCCTTGATCGAACGCTTTACCGAGATGCATCACTGGATCCGTAAAGACGCAGACAAACAAGCCGCTAACGCAGTATTGAAATTGATTGACCGACCTTTTGTTGAAGCATAAAGCGCTTACTTACAGAATATTAAGAGATTAGTTATGGCAGTAAAAGAGAAAAAAGAGCTTCCTCCATTTGAATACCCGCAAGGCTACCAGCTGTTTGCTGGCGTGGATGAAGTAGGACGTGGCCCTTTGGTTGGCGACGTGGTGACTGCTGCGGTTATCCTCGATCCAAACAACCCAATCGAAGGCTTAAACGATTCAAAAAAACTGTCTGAGAAAAAGCGCCTTGCTCTGCTTCCTGAAATTAAAGAGAAAGCATTGGCGTGGTCGGTTGGTCGTTGTTCACCACAAGAAATTGATGAGTTGAACATCCTGCAGGCAACCATGGTCGCCATGCAGCGCGCTATCGCTGGGTTGAGCGTTCAGCCTGACATGGCACTGATCGATGGTAACCGTGTTCCTCAACTTCCAATGGACGGTCTGGCTATTGTAAAGGGCGATTTACGAGTAGCAGAGATCAGTGCGGCGTCTATTATCGCTAAAGTGGTTCGCGACCAAGAGATGGAAGAACTCGATAAGCTTCATCCGGAATTTGGCTTTGCTAAACACAAAGGTTACCCGACTAAGGCGCATTTTGAAGCCATTGAAAAGCACGGTGTTACCGAGCATTACCGCAAGAGCTTTAAGCCAGTAAAGCGTATTCTTGGTATAGATTAAACGCTACATGGCTCAGAGCTAAGCTTCGAATAAATTTGCTTACTTGCTGCAGAAAAAAATAGAATACACTCAGTTGTAATCCTAGGCCCTAGCCTAGAACTCAGGAAAAATAATGTCAGATCCAAAATTTGTTCACCTACGCGTACACAGTGACTTTTCTATGGTGGATGGCCTGTCTAAGGTGCCACCGTTAGTTAAGAAAGTCGCTGAAATGGGTATGCCCGCCCTAGCATTGACCGATTTCACTAACCTGTGTGGTTTGGTGAAGTTTTACGGTACTGCCCATGGGTGTGGGGTTAAGCCAATTATTGGTGCTGATTTCCTCATGCAATCTCCAGAATTTGGAGATGAACTGACGAAACTGACGGTGTTGGCGTCTGATAACAAAGGTTATAACAACCTTACCTTGCTGATTTCAAAAGCTTACTTGCGTGGTCACGTGCAACATCAGCCGGTGATCGACAAAGAGTGGTTAATCGAAAACGCTGAAGGATTGATCATCTTATCCGGTGCGAAGGAAGGTGAGATCGGTAAGGCATTGCTGAAAGGTAACCGTGATCTCGTCGCGAGCAGTGTCGAGTTTTACAAGACTCACTTCCCCGATCGCTTTTATTTAGAGTTGATTCGTACAGGGCGTGCCGATGAAGAGTCTTATCTGCACTTTGCACTAGAACTTGCTGAGCAGGAAGACTTGCCTGTTGTTGCAACCAACGAAGTAGTATTCCTAACTGAAGACCTGTTTGATGCCCATGAAATCCGCGTGGCAATTCATGATGGTTTCACTATGGTCGATCCTCGTCGTCCTAAAAATTACAGCGCGCAACAGTATCTTCGTAGCGAAGAAGAGATGTGCGAGTTGTTCTCCGATATCCCTGAAGCACTTGAGAACAGTGTTGAGATTGCTAAGCGTTGTAATGTAACGGTTCGTCTGGGCGAGTACTTCCTGCCTAACTTCCCAACGGAAGGTTTGGCGATTGAAGACTTCTTGATCAAGAAATCTGAAGAAGGCCTTGAGCGACGTCTAGCGTTCCTATTCCCAGATGAAAAAGTGCGTGCTGAGCGCAGACCGGAATACGATGAGCGACTCAAGATTGAGCTCGAAGTTGTTAACAACATGGGTTTCCCAGGTTACTTCTTGATCGTAATGGAGTTCATCCAGTGGTCAAAAGACAACGATGTGCCAGTAGGTCCTGGCCGTGGTTCTGGTGCCGGCTCTCTAGTCGCTTACGCCTTGGATATCACCGATCTCGATCCACTTGAATACGATCTACTTTTCGAACGTTTCTTGAACCCAGAACGTGTATCCATGCCCGATTTCGATATCGACTTCTGTATGGATAAGCGTGACCAAGTTATTGATCACGTGGCTGAAATGTACGGTCGTGATGCCGTTTCTCAGATCATCACCTTTGGTACCATGGCGGCAAAAGCGGTAATCCGCGATGTAGGCCGTGTACTGGGTCACCCGTTTGGTTTCGTCGATCGAATTTCAAAGCTTGTACCGCCAGATCCGGGTATGACGCTAGAGAAAGCATTCCTTGCTGAACCTGCATTGCCAGAGCTTTACGATGGCGATGAAGAAGTTCGTGAGCTGATCGATAAGTGTCGCATCCTTGAAGGTTGTACGCGAAATGCCGGTAAGCACGCGGGCGGTGTTGTTATCTCACCCACCACGATCACCGATTTTGCGCCAATCTATGCCGATGCAGAAGGTAACTTCCCAGTAACGCAATTCGATAAGAATGACGTTGAAACCGCCGGTTTGGTTAAGTTCGACTTCTTGGGTCTACGTACTCTGACCATCATCGATTGGGCGTTAGGCCTTGTAAACCCTCGCCTGAAGAAAGAAGGCAAAGAGCCGGTTCGTATCGAGTCGATTCCTCTTGATGACCAAGCGTCATTTAACCTATTACAAAATTCTGAAACCACCGCGGTATTCCAGCTGGAATCGCGTGGTATGAAAGACCTTATCAAACGTCTACAGCCCGACTGTTTTGAAGATATTATCGCATTGGTAGCCCTGTTCCGTCCGGGTCCTCTGCAATCAGGCATGGTAGATAACTTTATCGACCGTAAACACGGCCGTGAAGCGGTTTCTTACCCTGATGAAACGTGGCAACACGAATCGCTGAAAGAGACGCTAGAACCTACGTACGGCATCATCCTGTATCAAGAGCAGGTAATGCAAATCGCACAGATCCTTGCTGGCTATACGCTTGGTGGAGCGGATATGTTGCGTCGTGCGATGGGTAAGAAAAAGCCAGAAGAGATGGCAAAGCAGCGTGGTACCTTTAAAGAGGGTGCTGAAGCCAATGGTGTTGATGGCGAGCTGGCCATGAAGATCTTTGACTTGGTAGAGAAATTTGCGGGCTACGGCTTTAACAAATCTCACTCCGCAGCATATGCACTGGTTTCTTATCAAACGCTATGGCTGAAAACGCACTACCCAGCGGAATTTATGGCTGCGGTAATGACGGCAGATATGGATAACACCGAGAAGGTTATTGGCCTTGTTGATGAATGTTTCCGTATGAAGCTCAAGCTTTTACCACCAGATATCAACTCGGGTCTGTACCGCTTTAACGTGGATGAAGATGGCGCGATTGTTTATGGCATCGGTGCGATCAAAGGGGTCGGTGAAGGCCCTATTGAAGCGATTATTGAAGCGCGAAATAAAGGTGGTTACTTTAAAGACTTATTCGACTTCTGTGCACGTCTTGATCTGAAGAAGGTTAATAAACGTGTTATCGAAAAGTTGATTCTATCCGGAGCCTTAGATAGATTAGGTCCTCACCGAGCGGCGATGATGGCATCTTTGAAAGATGCGGTGAAGGCAGCGAGTCAACATCACCATGCCGAGTCTTTTGGTCAATCTGATATGTTTGGCGTGTTGACCGACGCTCCGGAAGAGGTTGAACACAAGTATACCCAAGTGCCTAAATGGCCTGAGAAGGTTTGGCTTGAAGGTGAACGTGAAACGCTTGGTTTGTATTTAACGGGTCACCCGGTTAACGCTTACATCAAAGAGTTAGCGAAATACACCAGCTGTCGTTTGAAAGATGCCACGCCAACGCGTCGTGACCAATCACTAACAATTGCAGGCTTGGTGATTGCTGCGAGAGTGATGACGACGAAGCGCGGCACGCGAATTGGTTTGATGACACTTGATGACCGTTCGGGCCGAATGGAAGTGATGTTGTTCTCGGATGCGCTCGATCGCTACGCAGAATTGCTCGAAAAAGACAAAATTGTGGTCGTTTCCGGACAGGTCAGCTTTGATGATTTCAATGGCGGGCTTAAAATGTCCGCGCGCGAGGTCATGGACTTAGGAAGCGCCCGTGAGAAATATGCTCGTGGGGTGTCGATATCTATCGACCAATCCCAAATTAACGGTCAATTTTTTGAACGCTTTAGTCAAATCTTAGAACCTTATAGAGCCGGAACGGTCCCAGTCAATGTATACTACCAGCGTGCCGACGCTAGAGCGCGGTTAACATTGGGCACAGAATGGCGCGTGACGCCAAGTGATACATTACTAGACGAATTAAAACAGCTGCTTGGAAATAGCCAAGTAGAACTCGAATTTAACTAAAATTTAGCTTCGCGAATGCGGAGCTGAATCAACAAGGATTCATAGATGAGCCTGAACTTTCTAGAATTTGAAAAGCCTATCGCTGAACTTGAAGCAAAAATCGAAGCGCTACGTGACGTTTCGCGTCACGGTGGTGACACAGCGGTAGATCTAGACAAAGAAATCGAACAACTAGAGAAAAAAAGCTTAGAGCTTAAACAGAAAATCTTTAGTGACTTAGGTGCATGGCAGGTAGCTCAACTTGCTCGTCACCCTCAACGTCCTTACACCAAAGATTACCTGGAGCATGCATTCACAGAGTTTGAAGAGATGGCGGGCGATCGCGCTTACGCTGACGACAAAGCTATTGTGGGTGGTATGGCTCGTCTAAATGGCCGTCCTGTTATGGTTATTGGTCACCAGAAAGGTCGTGAGACTAAAGAGAAAGTGATCCGTAACTTTGGTATGCCAAAGCCAGAAGGTTACCGTAAGGCGCTACGTCTAATGGAAACTGCTGAGCGTTTCAACATGCCTATTATTACTTTCATCGACACAGCGGGCGCATACCCAGGTGTTGGTGCTGAAGAGCGTGGTCAATCTGAAGCTATCGCTAAAAACCTAAAAGTGATGGCTGGCCTTTCAGTTCCTGTTATCTGTAACGTTGTGGGTGAAGGCGGTTCTGGTGGCGCACTAGCGATTGGTGTTGGTGACTACGTGAACATGCTTCAGTACTCTACGTACTCAGTAATCTCTCCAGAAGGTTGTGCTTCAATCTTATGGCGCGATTCAGATAAAGCACCACAAGCAGCTGAAGCGATGGGCCTGATTGCTCCTCGTCTTAAAGAGCTTGAGCTTATCGACGAAATCATTCCTGAGCCTCTAGGTGGCGCGCACCGCGACCCTGCACAAACCGCTCAAAACATGAAAGACATGTTAGTTAAACAGCTAGAAGAGCTAGAGCAGTTTGATAACGAAACGCTGCTTGAGCGTCGTTACCAGCGTCTAATGAGCTACGGCTACTGCTGATAACTTGCCTTAGCGATAAGGCTAGCTATACGAACAAATGATGAAAGGGTTGGACTCAGTGCCAACCCTTTTTTATTATTAAAACATTATCCCTTAAAACACGATCTCTTGGTTTATTAGCCTCATGACACACTTAATTGATACCTTCACATCTGTACTTGATCAAAGCGCGCTTAAGCCTTGTCGGTTGATCGTCGCTTTCAGTGGTGGTGTCGATTCACGAGTGTTGTTGGAGTTGGCTGCCCAATTCGCTAAGTCCCATCACATCGATTGCTGTGCGGTACATGTTCACCACGGCTTAAGCAACAATGCTGATTATTGGGCAGAGCAGTGCAAAACATGGTGTGATGCTTTGTCGGTATCCTTGTTCATTGAACGAGTCTCGCTAGATATTAGCCGTGGAGAAAGCGTTGAAAAGCTGGCTCGAGACGCGCGATACCAAGCCTTTAAAAAGCATATTAGACAAGGCGATGTATTAGTCACAGGCCAGCACATCGATGACCAAGTAGAGACTTTCTTGTTGGCGTTGAAGCGTGGCAGTGGTCCGAAAGGGCTCTCTTCAATGGCGAAAATGATGCCGTTTGCTAATGCTCATATCGTTCGCCCACTGCTGTCGGTGACGAGAACGGATATTGAAGGGGCGGCGCGCGATATGGCTTTAACTTGGGTAGAAGACGAGAGTAATCAAGACGTTCGCTTTGACCGCAATTTTATTCGTCATCAAGTCACTCCGACACTGACCGAGCGTTGGCCTAGTTTCCGAGAGTCGGTCAGTCGCAGCGCTCAGCTATGTGCAGAGCAAGAGTTACTGTTGGATGAGTTGCTTGAGTCTCACTTACAACAAGCTTTAACTGAGAAGCACAGCTTAAGTATTGAGGTATTATCTCAGCACTCTGATTTACTGCGTGCACGCCTATTAAGAATGTGGCTGAGCCACTGTAATCAACCGATGCCGAGCCAAAAGCAGCTCAAACTTATATGGGATGAGGTGGCATGTGCTCAGGCGGACGCCAATCCTAAGTTAGTGTTGAATGAGGTTGAGGTTAGACGTTTTAATCATCAGCTCTATGTCGTCAAAGAGACCAAAGACTTGTCGAACTGGCAAAGCGATATCTCGATGGAAGAGAGCTTAGTTCTGCCTGATGGTTTAGGGGAGCTAAACTTAACTTCAGCGGCGAGTGATGGTGTGTCTAACCACCGTGATGTGCAACGTTTACGTTTTAGTCTCAACACAGCGAGCAGAACATTGCGAGTGATCTTTAACCCTGAGGGATTGTCAGCACACCCTGTTGGGCGCGGTCATAGCAGGAAGCTGAAGAAGTTGTTTCAAGAGTACCAAGTACCCAGTTGGTTAAGACGCAGAACGCCGATATTAATGGATGGCGATCGAGTGATCGCTGTTTTAGGTTTATTCGTAGATAAAAACTACGAAGGTCAAGATTGTGAAGCGCTTTGGAGCAAGTAGAAAAAGTTTGTGTCACAATTCGACGTCACTTTAATAAAAATAATTAATGGAATATGCAATGAAGAAAATTACACTAGGATTAGTTCTTGGATTTGGACTATTGAGTGGTAACGCTCTTGCGGCTGATGTTGCTGCGGGTCAAGCTAAAGCAGCAATCTGTGCGGCATGTCATGGTGCAGACGGCATCGCAGTGATCCCTGGCTATCCAAACCTTAAAGGTCAAAACGAGCAATACATCGCTTCATCGATTAAGGCTTACAAGAACGGCCAGCGCACTGGTGGTTTAGCCGCTGTAATGCAGGCTCAAGCTTCAATGCTCAGTGATGAAGACATCGCGAATCTAGCCGCTTACTACGCAAGCCTTAAGTAAAACCTTCTCAAAGCGCTGATTAAACAAGATGATAAATTTCGAGCCAGAGCTTTAAAGCTCTGGCTTTTTTCATTGAATGTTTACTATAGCTAACCGATAATGAGCCATTCGCACAGTTTAAGGGATGAACATGAAAAAGATTGAAGCCATTATCAAGCCATTCAAACTTGATGATGTACGTGAAGCACTTGCAGAAGTGGGTATTACGGGTATGACAGTATCTGAAGTTAAAGGCTTTGGACGTCAAAAAGGTCATACTGAGCTATACCGCGGCGCAGAGTACATGGTCGACTTTTTACCTAAAGTGAAACTAGAAATCGTTGTGACCGACGAAGTGGCTGACCAATGTGTTGATACCATCATCGAGACGGCTCAAACAGGTAAAATTGGTGACGGTAAGATCTTCATTACTGAAGTTGAACGTGTGGTACGTATTCGTACTGGCGAAGAAGACGAAGACGCCGTATAAAAAAACTATTACCCTAAAAGGAGCGTTTATCGCTCCTTTTTCATTTCTGGTAGGGTGTTGTATGTTTAAGAAAACCATCATTGTTATCACGTTATTGATAACGCTTGCTGTCGTTAGTTTTCATTTTATCTTCGTGATCCCGAATAAACCCAATCTAATCACTTCCTCTCAAAGTACCAGTAACGACATCTACAGTTGCTACCAAAACTCTGCACCGAAAGCGATTGATGTGTCTGATGGCTTAGACATTACGGTGTGGAATATCTACAAGCAAAACCGAAATAATTGGCAGAGTGAGTTAAATAAGCTGTCGGCAGGTAGCGATTTAGTCTTGCTGCAAGAAGCGAGTATGACAGAAGGACTTCGCCAATGGGTAACGAGCGGCCAGTGGGGAAGCACACGTGTTAATGCGTTTGAGGCCTTTGAGCAAAGTGCTGGGGTACTCAACCTAGCAACTCATTTGCCGATTGAAGCGTGTGCTTATACTCATGAAGAACCTTGGCTTCAACTACCTAAATCTGCGCTTTGGTCGCGTTACCAACTAAGCAATGGCGAAGAGCTGGCTGTGATTAATATCCACGCTGTGAACTTTACCTTTGGTACGGAAGATTACGAGGCTCAGCTCAAGAGCTTAACTGACAATCTGCAAAAGTATCGTGGGCCGGTTATTTTTGCTGGGGACTTTAATAGCTGGAGTGAAGCTCGCTTTGCTGTATTGAAAGATGCGTTGGAGAAGGTTGGTTTGACGGAAGTTGCCTTTGAGACAGATAACAGAACTCAGTTCATTACAGGACTGGTGCTCGACCACGTGTTTTATCGAGGGCTATTGGTAGAAAAAGCAAAAGCGCCCATTACGGACGCTTCTGATCATAACCCTATGCAAGTGACCTTTAAGGCTAAATAGTGATTAGCTATTAGTCATTGGAACTTAACCATTCGCACGGTGGTTACCTTGGGAAATCTAACGGAACATTAGGCTAGAGAGTTTTCGCTAGCCTTATCTCTTCAACTTAAAAGATTAAAATGTAGAGCGCCCAGATTAGGTAGTAGCCAACCCATGGTAAGCCTGAAATCACAAGCGCTTGCCCGCGTTCAAACTCAGTCCACGTTAATACCGCAGCATAACCTAGCACGATGTACCATGGCAGAAGCAGTGGTAATGAGCTAGCAAACTGCGACCAATCATTGGTTAACGGTAACTTGATCAAGCCATTTAAGCTGTTCAAGTCGGCAGCGTAGTTCATCACATGTCCATGCTTGAGTATCAGGCTTGCGTAGCTTGCTACATCACCTAAAACAGCTGGGAATATAACAACAGATGCCGCTGCAAACCATCGCCAAAAGCTGTGCTGATGTTGGCTTGGCTTGGTTGCTAGGTTAAACCAGAATGCCAATAGAACGATGGTTAATGTTCGGCCAAATACGTCGCTGATGATTTCACTTGCGAGTAAGGTATTGCTGTCAAGTAACGCCAATTGGTCAGGGTTCGTTTGAGCCAGTTGCTGCGATAGCTCTGCACTTAACCAGGCAAAATCTACATTCGAAAAATAAGCACCCCAAAACAAAAATGGGCTGAGCATTAATACGACGTAGGGTTGCCATCCCCAAGCACTTCGTTGATAAAGCGCTAAGAAACAAGCTGTTGGTGAACGGAATATATCCAACAGCATGACGAGTGGGTTACTTGACGGGTTCATACACTTACCTTAGTTACATCAACATACAGCTTCAGTTTTTGTCCTGGCTGTAGGTATTTTTTGTTCTGCAAAGTGTTCCATTTTACAACATCTGTACTTTTTACTTTGAACTTTGATGCAATACCGCTGACTGTGTCACCTGATCTTACGTTATAAAAGATCGTACGGATGATGGCGCCGTCTGAGCCATTTTTCCAAATGACCAGTTCTTGACCAACTCTAAGCGTGTCGCGTGGTCCCATGCCATTCCACTTAGCCAGTGATTGATGAGAGACCTTATTTGCGCGTGCAATCGTCCATAGGCTGTCCCCACTTCTTACAGTATGGCTAAGCTTATATTGACCACGACTCTTTGACTGTGTGCTTGCTAGGCGATTTGAAGCGCTTAGGGCGTATGTCTTGTCGTCTTTGGTGGATGTTGGGATAAGTAAGTGCTGGCCAATACGAATATTGTTGTTGCTCAAACCGTTCGCAGAGCGGATCACTTTGCTGGTGGTGTTATATTTGCCTGCCAGTACGCTAATGCTGTCACCAGATTGAACCTTGTAACGCACCAACTTCATGCCTTTGCCTTTATTGGCAGCGACTTCTTTGTTGAATCTTTCAACTGAGTCTAAAGGAAGTAATAGTTGTTGGTGTTTCTCTGGTGCTGTCGCCCATTGGTTGTAAGCCGGGTTGTAACCTTGCAGTTCTTTGACAGGAATGCCTGCGTAGTTCGCAGCAATGGCTAAATCAAGCTGTTCTTCAGGGTTAACCAGAGTCAGCACTGGCTTGTTCGGGATCGCCGGAATATCGATGCCATACTTTTCTTGGTTGGCAATGACATCAGCTAGAGCAAGCAGTTTAGGTACATAGCTGCTGGTCTCTTTTGGTAAGTCCAGAGAGAAGAAGTCGATTGGTTTGCCAAGCTTCTTGTTCTTACGGATTGCACTGTTTACTCGACCACCACCACTGTTATAGGCAGCAATCGCATGGTTCCAGTCGCCATCGAAACGTCGGTTAAGATCTGAGAGGAAGTCCAATGCGGCGTCGGTAGAGGCGGCAACATCGCGGCGGCCGTCATACCAAAAGTTCTGTTCAAGACCGTAGTCTTTGCCTGTGCCTGAAATGAACTGCCATAGACCTGCAGCACTGCCATGAGAATAGGCAAACGCATCGAAAGAGCTTTCTACAACGGGCAATAGTGCCAGTTCTAGTGGTAAGCCTTTTTCTTCAATCTTAGTGGTGATCAAATATAGGAAAGGTTCAGCACGCTTTGATACGGTTTTTAGATGACTCGGGTGCTTGAGGTACCAAGTTCGGTAGTAGTCGACCTTCTTTTGGTCTGGCACTTCCATTTCAAGTTGCATCGCAATGCGTTTCCAAACATCTTCTTGTGTTTGTGGAGTAACGACAGGTGCTTCAACTTTTTGATCTTCTTTGGCTGTTGCTTCTGATGAAACGTTCGCTTGAGAAACTTCTTTAGTAGGAGATGTGTTGGTTTGCTCGGAAGCTTGGTCTGGATTCTCTGACTGAGTTAATTGGCAACCAGAAAGTAGTAATACCAAAGCCCAGCTGTACTTAACTCGCATGTTACAGCCTTTTTAATTAACGGCCGATGATAATACTTGCCACCCCCTATGAGTGACAAGTCTGTATTTGTTAAAATTCGTTCTTCCACGCACGTAAAGCGGTGAATACCGATAAAGGATCGGTCTGCTCGGTGCGATTAGACACTGATTTCACTACACTTGGCTCGGTATAGCGCAGGAAGGGGTTCACAAACTTCTCTTGTCTCAAATTTGTGGGGATGGTCGACTTATTTTGAGCGCGAAGTCGGTTCACTTGGTCGCGATATTGCTGCAAATGTTGGTTATCAGGCTCTACGGCTAATGCGAAAGCGATATTGGCTGCAGTGTACTCATGTGCACAATAAACTTCGGTTTCTTGAGGCAGAGCCGTGATCTTATTCAGTGCATCGAACATCTGTTGTGGTGTGCCTTCCATGATTCGGCCACAGCCCGCAGAGAACAACACATCACCACAAAACAGTTTGGCATCGCCCACATAACCAATATGACCCGCAGTATGGCCACTGAGCCCTAGGACGAGGAATACTTCGCCAAACAGTTCTAATTGATCACCATCATCGACCGGATGAGTTAAGGTAGGGATAGGTTCATTCCTTGGACCGACAACATCCACGCCGGGAAATTGTCTAACGAGTTCTGGAACACCACCAATGTGATCGTGGTGGTGGTGTGTAATCAAGATTGCATCTAAAGTTAGCTCATGGTGTGCCAAGTACTCTAATACTGGAGCTGCATCGCCGGGATCGACGACAGCACAACGGCGATCGCTATTTTGAATCAGCCAGATGTAATTGTCGTTAAATGCAGGTATGCTTTTGATATGTAACATTATTGGTTCTCCAGTCACTATTAGTGCGACAGAATAAGTGAGACAGATTATTGATGAAGCCAGCACGTAGCAGAAAGAAGTTTGAACGTCCTTACACTTGGGCGCAATTGCACAATGGAGACTGGTTGAGAGAATCTATTCAAACTCGACTCGATGAGTGGTGCCCAAAGCTATTTGGTTACCATATGCTCAAGCTCGGTGGCCTCAGTAGTGAGATTTCTAGCTGCACATGCAACATTCAACATCAAGTAAACCTAGATATCCAGAACCCATTACATAATGTGATAGCGGATGGCTATAATTTACCCTTTTTGGAGAAAAGCTTTGATGTTGTGGTGCTCAGTCATCAATTAGATTATAGCAATGACCCGCATCGATTATTGAGAGAAGTCGACCGAGTGATGATGGACGATGGCTATATCATCATTACCGGTTTTAACCCTTTCAGTGTGACTGGGCTTGCCAGTTTGATGCCTTGGCGAAAGAACAGCTTACCCTGGAGTGGACGTATGTACACGCCAAACCGAATTAAAGACTGGTTAGGTGTATTGAACTACGAAGTGATTCACTGCGATACCTATGCACTATTTCCGATGAGTAAGTATCAGGCGATGTGGACGTGGTTGGAGAATAGTTTAGGCGGCTGTGCTTCCTTTGCTGGCAGCCAATACTTTATTGTTGCTCGTAAACGAACTTACCCACTTAAGCCTATCAAGCCACATTGGCACCTTAAGCGACGTTTCTCTCCGGTTGGAGCAAGCTTTAGGACCAATACGCGTCCTACCATGGATTCAGCTAAAGCTTCATATCCGTTGAAAACAGAAAAAGCCGACTAGTAGTCGGCTTTTCATCTATTAATTAGGTTAATCAATTATCAACTAGTTTAAGAAGCTATCAATCAGGTTAGGAAACTATCAATCAGGTTTGGAAAGTATGAATCTGTTTCTGAAATCTGCATCTCATTTAAAAGATGATTAGCTTGGTTGATAGCCCGTATCTTCTAGAGTCGGATTCTCCGCTGCATTTCGCGCTAAATCATCACACATTTCGTTTTCTCTGTGTCCCGCGTGTCCTTTTACCCAGCGCCAATCAACGCTATGGCGAGCGGTTTCTTTATCGAGCCTTTGCCACAGATCGGCATTTTTAACCGGTTTCTTGTCGGCTGTTTTCCAGTCACGCTTTTTCCAGTTATGAATCCACTGTGTGATGCCTTGACGCACGTATTGGCTATCTGTGGTCAGAATCACAGAGCAAGGTTCTTTGAGGGTTTGAAGAGCCACGACAGCGGCGAGCATTTCCATACGGTTATTGGTTGTTAGCGTGAAACCTTCTGCTAGCGTCTTCTCGACTTTTTTGTAGCGAAGTACGATGCCATAGCCGCCGGGACCAGGGTTGCCTAAACAAGAACCATCAGTGAAAATTTCAACTTGTTTCGTCATGATTTGATACTATTACCTCAAGCACATTATCGGCATAGTCTGACACAGTTATCCTTATGAATACCAGTAGCACTCCAGAACAAAGCACGAACGAAAAAAACAGTTCGAACGAAAATAAGCGCATTGTTGTACTCGATACCGAAACCACCGGTATGAATACAGAAGGTGGCCCTCACTATATGGGTCACCGCATCGTTGAAATTGGTGCAGTAGAGATCATCAACCGTAGGCTGACCGGGCGTCATTTCCACGTCTACATCAAGCCCGATCGTGCGATTCAAGAAGAGGCGATTGGCGTTCACGGTATTACCGATGAATTCTTGATTGATAAGCCTGAATACCAAGACATTCATAAAGAGTTTCTCGACTTTATCAAAGGTGCGGAGCTGGTGGCTCATAACGCGCCCTTCGATACGGGCTTCATGGACTATGAGTTTGAGAAGCTCAACCCAGCGATAGGTAAAACGGATGACTACTGTAAAGTTACCGATACCTTGGCAATGGCGAAGAAGATATTCCCAGGTAAAAGAAACAACCTAGATATCTTATGTGACCGTTACGGTATCGATAACTCGCACCGTACTCTCCACGGCGCATTGCTCGATGCGGAGATCCTAGCCGACGTCTACTTATTGATGACGGGTGGTCAAACTTCGCTGCAATTTAACGCTGGTCAACAGGAAGGCGAAGCCGAAAGCATACGAAGAGTAGAAAGTGGTCGAAAATCCCTAAAGGTTTTACGAGCTACGGCCGATGAAGTAGAAGCGCATCAAAGTCGTTTAGATCTCGTCGAGAAAAGCGGAAGCTGCCTCTGGCGTCAGTAGGGAGAAAGTATGTTAAGGGTATTGGCTACCGGTTGCTTATTGCTGTTAAGTTTTGGCTTACATGCAGCAACAGAATCCGTTATGAGTTTATTGGACAACCGTTTTAGAGTTGATCCCAGTATTGAACAAGTCACCTTTGTGATTTATCGAGCCGATAACTCTAAACCTGTCGTTTTGGTTCGCCCTGATGGCAAGAAATACTACTCTTGGCGCAATGCTGATAATGTCCGTTGGTACGAAGAATCGTCCATGGACATTATCTCTATCGACAATCCGATGCCCGGCCCTTGGCAAGCGATAGGTAAAGTTTCCCCTAAGAACAATATCAAGCTGCTGTCTCATCTTGTGTTGGATGCTAATGAGTTCCCAGATAAGTTGTATCAAACAGAGCGCATCAAATTTACCGCTCGACTGACTTCTGATGGCAAGCCGCTGGTGCTGCGCGATTTTCTCGATCGCGTGAAGCTTAAGGTTACCTTTACTAAGTTTGTTGAAAACGAAGAGTCTTTGGTGAGAGAAGCGCGCCCGGTGCCGGTTGTGATGGGCGAGTTTGCCGATGATGGCGCTGATCTTGATGAAAAGGCCGGAGATGGTGTGTTCACTGTCTCTTTGCCAATTGATATCGAGCCCGGTAAATACCGAGCGCGTATTACCTCTGGTAATGGCGTGTTCCTGCGAGCGCAAGAGCAAGAAGTCTTGGTTTACCCAACACCGATCACTAGCACCTTCATTCAATCACGAAAAGAGGGTTTACCTCATACTATTGTGGTGTCTGGTGAACAGGGGATGATCGCACCGAGCTCGTTAGCGGTTCATGTTGAGCACAAGGCTTCTGATGAATATGTGATGTACAAGCAGGGGCAAGCTGAAGTCGACGCAATGAAAGTCGCTTTAGAGGTGCCTTATAATGGCGATTTAGGAATTTATAATTGGTCAGGGATGGTTTATGCCACTGATGCTTCAAGTCAGCGCCCGCTGATTTTTCCAATTACCGAGCAGTCGTACAGCGTTGTTGAAGATATCGACTTAGCAGAGTCACGACGTCTTCAAGAAGAAGCTCTTGCTGAACAGAAGCGTATCGCAACAGAGTTGATGATCCTTCAAAAACGTGAAGATGACAGACAGCGCAGTATGATCATTATTGCGGTGGGTAATGTGGTCGCTATTCTATTGGGCTTATTGATTTGGTTTGTGGTTCGTAAGGTCAAGGCGAAGAAAAAAGCGTTACCTGAGATGCAGCTCAAGGCGCCCAAGTAACTCGCTTAGATGATTAGATTGTCTAGAGAGAATAAGCTGCTAGATAAAGCATTGGAATTTGTGGCAACGAAATCATGAACAAAAAAACGGGACTCATAGTAGTCCCGTTTTTGTTTCTTTTTCTGGCCTTAAGCGACGTTATCAATCGATTGGTCTGGGTACTGAGATTTTGCTGCAAGCTCCTCTGGTGAGAAGTCATCCACGTTAATCGTGTACAGTCTATGTTCCTCAGCGCTAATCAGAAGATTTGCTTCGTCTTGCGTTAAGATACCTTTCTCAAGTCCCAACTGAGCAACAAGATCAAGTCGTAAGAAGGCACGTTTTTGATGTGTCTCTTTGCAGACTTTGTCGAACAGAGGTTCAGCTTGAAGAATCACTTCTAGCGCTTTTTCAATCTTACCTACTGGGTTGTATTCCGTCGCTTCTAGGTATTGGCCGCGACCTATACGAGAGCGTGTTTCGCTTGGTGTTTGTAGAATGTGCGCAACTTTGCTATCGAGCTTGTCGTTTGGAGCACGACGGATACGACCAAATGGCATTAGCACAACACGAAGCAGACGACCAATCACAGGGTTAGGGAAGTTCGCTAAGAACTCATCAATCGCCACTTCAGTCTGACGTAAGCTATCTTGCATCCCCCAATGTACTAACGGTAGATCTTCAGCGTGGCTGCCTTCACTTTCAAAGCGCTTCAACGTTGCTGAACCGAGGTAAAGTTGACTTAAGATATCACCCAGTCTTGCTGATAAACGTTCTCTACGCTTCAGTGATCCGCCTAGAACTGCCATTGAAATATCAGACAGTAGCGCTAGGTTTGCACTGTAGCGGTTTAGCTGTTGGTAGTAACGCTGTGTCTGTTTATCTGTTTTATTTGAAGGTGTTGGCGCATCAGAACCACGACCATCGGTTAAACCAAACCACAAGCTGCGGACTAGGTTGCTCATCGTAAAGCTAACGTGCCCTGCTAACGCTGAATCAAACTTATCAAGCGCATCGCTGCTTTCAGAATAAGCCGCTTCCATTTCGTTCAGTACGTAAGGGTGACAGCGAATCGCACCTTGACCATAGATGATCATTGAACGAGTCAGGATGTTTGCGCCTTCAACCGTAATCGCGATAGGCGAGCCTTGGTAGCCACGAGCTAGGAAGTTCGATGGGCCTAAACAAATGCCTTTACCACCGACGATATCCATCGCATCAATGATGCTGCGCTGGCCACGGTGAGTACAGTGGTACTTAACGATTGCAGAGATAACCGAAGGCTTTTCACCAAGGTCGATGCCCGCAACGGTTAGGTTACTTGCAGCGTCCATTACATAAGCGTTACCTGCAAGGCGTGCAAGTGGCTCTTCAACCCCTTCCATGCGGCCAATAGGCTGTTTGAACTGACGGCGGATACGAGCGTAAGCGCCAGTTGCAAGCGCGGCAGACTTGATGCCACCAGTTGAATTTGAAGGCAGTGTGATACCACGACCAACCGACAGGCACTCAACCAGCATACGCCAGCCTTGACCGGCCATTTTCTGACCGCCAATGATGAAATCGATAGGCACGAAGAGATCGTCGCCTTGCGTCGGGCCATTTTGGAAAGGTACGTTTAGTGGGAAGTGGCGGTTGCCAATCTTTACGCCTTTTAAATCCGTTGGGATAAGCGCACAAGTGATACCAAGATCTTTTTGATCACCAAGCAGGCCATCCGGGTCACGAAGTTTAAAAGCTAAGCCTAATACCGTCGCGACAGGCGCGAGAGTGATGTAACGCTTGTTCCAAGTTAGGCGCATGCCGAGTACTTCTTCGCCTTGCCAGTCGCCTTTACAAACCACACCGTAATCTGGAATAGAGCCAGCATCAGAGCCTGCCTCTGGGCTAGTTAGTGCGAAACAAGGGATCTCTTTACCTTCCGCTAGGCGAGGCAGGTAGTGGTTTCTTTGTTCTTCTGTACCGTAGTGTTGTAAAAGCTCACCAGGGCCTAATGAGTTAGGTACGCCAACCGTCGATGACAATACACTAGAAACGCCTGTTAGCTTCTGTAGAACCAAAGATTGAGCGTAAGCTGAGAACTCTAAGCCGCCGTATTTTTTCTTGATGATCATGGCGAAGAATTTATGGTCTTTCAGGTATTGCCATACTTCTGGTGGCAAATCAGCAAGCTCATGAGTGACTTGGTAATCATTGACCATTTCACACACGATATTTACTGGACCATCTAAAAACGCTTGCTCAGCTTCAGAGAGTTTCGGGTCAGCAATGTTCTGAAGTTTCTTCCATTCAGGTTTGCCTTTGAACAGCTCTGCTTCCCACCATACTGTGCCGGCTTCTAGTGCTTCTTTTTCTGTCTGAGACATCGCCGGTAGAACTTTCTTAAATAAAGAGAGTGCTTTTTGGCTGATCAGTGTCTGACGAATGGTCGGTACAGCAAAGATCGCAACGGCTAATAGATAGCAAAGCCAGCCGGTAACAGCCACGCCGCCAAGCAGTGTTAATGCTACCATTGCGCCGGTTAATACAACTAATGCACGTACCAGACTAACTCTATGGTAAAGACAGACGCCTAAGATGGCGGTCATGCCGAGTAGGGAGAGCAATATGTTCATGATCGATTTCCTTTTCAGAGATCACTTATTGTTATTAAGTTTTAGGTAAGAGGTCTAACCAGTCAAGTGTAAACAAAATATTAAATATTTGTAAAACTTCAAGGTGAGTAAAAAGTGATCTCAATAGAGTTAAAGTTCTAATTGTGAGAGGTTGGTGGCGAATATTTGGACGGATTTACAACGACAAGTTAATTAAGGTGGCAATCTTTGGGCTTAAGTGTCGACACTATTTCATGTTTGTGGGTAAACTCAGGTAAAAGAGGGAAAAGCCCTCAGTTCTCATTTCACGCACTTTAAGCTGCGTCAAAAAAAATAAGAGATAAGTCTTATGTACCAAGACCTAATCAAAAGTGAATTAAACGAAGCTGCTGACGTTCTGAATAAGTTCCTGAGTGATGACCATAACATCGCTCAAATTGAAGCGGCGGCAAAACTGATTGCTGACTCATTCAAACAAGAAGGCAAAGTGCTTTCTTGTGGCAACGGTGGTTCACACTGTGATGCAATGCACTTCGCGGAAGAGCTTACAGGCCGATACCGTGAAAACCGTCCAGGTTACGCTGGCATTGCGATTTCAGATCCAAGCCACTTATCTTGTGTGAGTAATGATTTTGGCTACGACCACGTGTTTTCTCGCTATGTAGAAGCGGTGGGTCGTAAAGGTGATGTGTTGTTCGGTCTGTCGACTTCAGGTAACTCTGCCAATATTCTAAAAGCGATTGAAGCGGCTCAAGCGAAAGGCATGAAGACGATTGCATTGACGGGTAAAGATGGCGGTAAAATGGCGGGTTGTGCGGATATCGAAATCCGAGTACCACACTTTGGCTACGCAGATCGCATCCAAGAGATTCACATTAAGATCATCCACATTGTGATTCAGCTTGTCGAAAAAGAGATGGAATAATAGTTTTACAGACATTTGGAGCCCAGCTTTTTGGCTCCATTGGTTTTAATAGGGAGTAGATTAAACCATGTGTGAATTGCTCGGTATGAGCGCGAATGTGCCAACTGATATTTGTTTTAGCTTTACTGGTCTTATGCAGCGTGGAGGCAACACTGGCCCGCATCGTGATGGCTGGGGTATTACCTTTTATGAGGGAAAGGGTTTTCGTACCTTCAAAGATCCGAATCCGAGCTGTGAATCTAAGATCGCTGAGTTGGTTCAAAACTACCCAATTAAAAGCCAAGCTGTTGTCAGTCATATCCGTCAAGCCAACCGTGGTGGCGTTAATCTAGAAAATACACACCCTTTTACCCGTGAGCTTTGGGGGCGATATTGGACCTTTGCTCACAATGGTCAATTATCAGATTACGATGATCTGGTGAGTGGGCGTTTTAGACCTGTCGGCGAAACGGACAGTGAGCTCTCTTTTTGTTGGCTACTGAAACAACTAGAAGAACGTTTTCCTGAACCACCTCAAGACATGGAAGGCATGTTTCGTTTCGTGGCTGAGTGTTGTGACAAGCTACGCGAGAAAGGCGTATTTAACATGTTATTGAGTGATGGTGAGTATGTGATGACTTACTGTACTAACCATTTGTACTGGATAACCAGACGCGCACCTTTTGGTAATGCGAGCCTGATTGATGAAGATGTTGAGATAAACTTCCAAGAAGAGACTACGCCAAATGATGTGGTGACGGTGGTAGCAACTCAACCTCTTACGGACAATGAACAGTGGTTTAGAATGAAGCCGGGCGAATACGCACTGTTTCATTTTGGTGAGCTGATTGGCAACAACCATCAAGCGTTAGAAGATGTTGCTTATGCGCCGAAAAAGGTAGCGAGCCAAGCACCGACAGAGCCATTAAGCTAATGCTGTAGATCGTATTGCTTGAACCCGAACAAACGAAGGCCGCTTACTGCACTAACCAGTCAGTAAGCGGCCTTTTTGTTTTTCAGCAATTTGTTGTCTGAGAGTCGTTTGACGAATTACTCTTCTGCGTAACCGTGTTTACCTAATGCTTTACCGTCTAACACAGCCTGTCCATTGACCATTGATAAACGGTCTTCCGCGAACCACTTGCAAACCATAGGGTAAATGCAGTGTTCTTGAGTCAGCACTCGGCTTGCCAACATATCAGCATCATCATCTTCAAATACCGGCACCTTAGCTTGCAAGATCACAGGGCCGCCATCGAGCTCCTCGGTAACAAAGTGGACGCTAGTACCGTGTTCTTTGTCTTGCGCATCAATGGCACGCTGGTGGGTGTGTAGGCCTGGGTATTTCGGCAACAGAGAAGGGTGGATGTTGACCATTTTCCCTGCATAGTGACGAACAAACTCTGAACTCAGGATTCGCATGTAGCCAGCGAGTACGATTAAATCTGGCTGGTAAGCATCGATCTGAACCATCAATTCATGGTCAAACTCTTCACGTGAACCAAAGTCTTTTGGATTCACTGAATGAGCGTCAACACCTGCGGTTTTCGCTCGTTCTAATCCAAAAGCCTCTGCTTTGTTTGAGAAGACAGCTTTAACCGATGCATCAATCATATCGCTATCGCAGGCATCTAAAATAGCCTGTAAGTTACTTCCGCTTCCTGAAACTAACACAACGATGTTTTTCTGAGAGTGACTGGTTTTATTTGAGTGATTGTTTTTCATAGAGTGGGTCATACGATTGATTAACTGAATTGTTTACAATGTACCTACATAAACTAAGGTTTTCTGCGGGCTAAATAGCAAAATGAGGACCATTAGGTCCTCATTGATTAACTAAGTAAGTGAGCGTATCACTTATTTAATTTCAACTTGCTCTTCGCCAGCTTCAGCGTTTGCGATCTCACCGATAACCCAAGCGTTTTCGCCTTCAGCTTTCAGTAGTTCAACAGCAGCGTCTGCTTGATCTTTAGGTAGAGCAACAACTAGGCCTACACCACAGTTGAAAGTGCGGTACATTTCGAATGTCTCCACGTTACCTTTCTCTTGTAGCCAGTTGAAGATAGCAGGCCATTCCCAGCTCTTGCCATCAATGACTGCTTTAGTACCTTCAGGAAGTACGCGTGGGATGTTTTCCCAGAAACCACCACCTGTGATGTGTGAGATAGCATGAATGTCATGCTCTGCAATCATCTTAAGCGCTGATTTGATGTAAATCTTAGTTGGTTCTAGTAGGTGCTCACCGATAGTGCGACCTTCTAGTTCTTCATTCTTATCAGCACCAGAAACTTCTAGGACTTTACGAATTAAAGAGTAACCGTTTGAGTGTGGACCACTTGAGCCAACAGCGATAAGTGCGTCGCCTGCTGCTACTTTAGTGCCGTCAATGATGTCCGCTTTTTCTACAACACCAACACAGAAGCCAGCTACATCGTAGTCGTCGCCTTCGTACATGCCTGGCATTTCAGCAGTTTCACCACCGATAAGTGCACAACCAGCTTGAACACAACCTTCAGCGATGCCAGAAACAACGTCTGCTGCTGTGTCTACATCTAGCTTACCTGTTGCGTAGTAGTCTAGGAAGAATAGAGGCTCACCACCTTGAACGATTAGGTCGTTCACACACATTGCCACTAGGTCGATACCAATGGTGTCGTGTTTTTTCAGATCCAAAGCAAGGCGAAGTTTAGTACCAACACCATCAGTACCTGAAACAAGTACTGGCTCTTTGTATTTCGTTGGAAGTTCACATAGGGCGCCAAAGCCACCAATACCGCCCATTACTTCAGGGCGACGAGTGCGTTTAACAGCACCTTTAATACGGTCTACTAGTGCATTACCTGCGTCGATATCAACACCAGCGTCTTTGTAGCTTAGAGAAGAAGTATTACCACTCACGGGATAGTCCTCGAACTTAAGTTGGATGTGAAAACGGCGCTATTCTAACAGGGCTTGAATATGAAGAGCAAACGTTTGCGCGGTTTTTTTTATTAGAATAAAGATTCTGAAATAACCTTAGAGTTCGTGTATAATCTACAGGTTTGTTTAAATATTGCCGGAGTTGGAAATGAAAGTTGTTGAAGTGAAACACCCGCTAGTAAAACATAAAATTGGCCTGATGCGTGAAGGTGAGATTAGCACTAAGCGTTTTCGTGAGCTAGCGACAGAAGTGGGTAGCCTTCTAACATACGAAGCGACATCAGACTTTGAAACTGAACGTGTAACTATTAATGGTTGGGACGGCCCAGTTGAAGTTGACCAAATTAAAGGTAAAAAAGTAACAGTAGTGCCAATCCTACGTGCTGGTCTAGGCATGATGGACGGTGTTCTTGAGCACATCCCAAGCGCACGTATCAGCGTTGTTGGTATCTACCGTGACGAAGAAACGCTTGAGCCAGTTCCATATTTCAACAAGCTTGCATCTAACATCGATGAGCGTATCGCTCTAGTGGTAGACCCAATGCTTGCAACGGGTGGTTCTATGATCGCGACTATCGACTTAATGAAAGAGAAAGGTTGTAAGCACTTCAAGATTCTTGTTCTTGTAGCGGCTCCTGAAGGTATTGCGGCTCTAGAAAAAGCGCACCCAGATGTTGAACTTTACACAGCTGCAATCGATGAGAAGCTAAACGACAAGGGTTACATTGTTCCTGGTCTTGGCGATGCTGGTGATAAGATCTTCGGTACTAAGTAATTCGGTTTCAGCTTAAGTGACTCTAAATCGTTTCTTAACTCGCTGAATTAGCCGTATTAATAAAAAGGGAGAGCATTCAATGCTCTCCCTTTTTTGATCTTGTTGGTTTGTGATTCTTTTGAATCTAGCCTTACCGATGGATTAATCGATTTGAGCTTTGTCTACCACAGTGTTGTCACCTAGCTCTTCTGGAAGTACTAGGTTAAGTAGAATCGCTACGATACCGCACAAGCTTACGCCCTGTAGGCTGAAGTCACCGATACCAAAGGCCATGCCGCCAATACCAAAGACTAAAGTAATGCCCACAATCACAAGGTTACGTGATTTGTGAAGGTCAACGTTGTTCTTGATTAGCGTGTTAAGACCTACGGTTGCGATAGAGCCAAACAGAAGAATCATGATACCGCCCATCACTGGAACCGGAATGGTTTGCAGTAATGCGCCTAGCTTACCAACCAATGCAAGAACGATAGCGGTTACTGCAGCCCAAGTCATGATTACAGGGTTAAATGCTTTGGTAAGCATTACTGCGCCTGTTACTTCACTGTAAGTTGTGTTTGGTGGAGCGCCCAGCATAGAAGCAGCTATTGTTGCCACGCCGTCACCTGTGATTGTGCGGTGCAGGCCAGGTTTCTTAAGGTAGTCTTTACCGGTCACGTTAGAAATCGCCAGCATGTCACCTACATGCTCAACGGCTGGGGCAATCGCGACAAACACCATGAAGAAGATAGCGTTGATGTTGAACTCCGGCATGGTGAAGTTTGGTAGTGCTAACCACGATGCTTGCGCTACTGGAGTGAAGTCTACCGCGCCGTATACCAAGCTGGTGATGTAACCCGCAACAATACCACCGAAGATTGGCAGTAGCTTAAGGAAGCCTTTTGAAAACACACTGATGACAATCGTCACTAACAGTGAAATTGAAGAGATCCACAGGGCAGCGTCTGCATCAACAAGCTGAACCGCACCATCGCCTGTCTTACCTAGCGCCATGTTAACCGCAACAGGCGCAAGGCCTAAACCGATAACCATGATCACAGGGCCAACCACTACAGGTGGAAGCAGTTTATGGATGAAGCCAACGCCACGAACTTTAATTAACGCGCCCATTAGTACATACACAACACCCGCCGCCATCAAGCCGCCCATGGTTGCACCAACACCCCAAGTTTGAATACCAAACATGATAGGCGCGATGAAAGCAAAAGAAGATGCTAAGAAGATTGGCACTGAACGGCGTGTAATAAGTTGGAATAAAAGGGTACCGATACCTGCGCCAAACAGTGCAACGTTGGGATCGAGTCCAGTCAGTAGCGGCACTAATACAAGCGCACCAAATGCTACAAACAGCATTTGCGCACCTTGCAGAGCATTTTTCATGTTATGTCCTTAAAAATGGTCGTTATATGAAAAGCGAAAAATAAAATTCGCGGGATTCTATCACTTGGCAATCGATTGCTACACCAAATAGATCAAATTTATTTATCTTAGTGATGTTTTATATCCATCTAAGCCCTAGAAATTCAGTTTATAAGTGAGCGATTTATCATGGCCAGGTGATATTTTGTGGTTATTAAACACAGTGGGCGCTATCGACCTTGCCCCTCAATCCATAGTTGCTTATCATCTAGGCACAAGATTTGAATATTAGGATCAGTATGCGCTACATAGCATTGTTGTTGATGGGACTATTAGCCTCTCCGAGTTATGCCTTAACTCAAGTAGATATCTTTAGTGCTGAAGTTGCGATTAACGCTGAAGACAAACAGCCAGAACAAGTGGCAAGAAATACAGGTATGGAGCAGGTATTGATACGTGCGACTGGCCAAACTGATGTCGCTTCGAATGAGACGATTCAAAAGGCGATGCGCAAGAGTTCGCAGTACATGTCTCAAATGAGTTTTGGCGAAAGCAATGACCAATCAACATTGCGTATGCGTTTTAACGGTGCTCAAATCCGTTCTCTGTTGACTCAAGCACAGTTACCTTACTGGCCTGACACGCGTTCAAACATCCTTGTTTGGCTGGTGGAAGAGGACAACTACGACAAGAACATCGTATGGGAACACTCTAACTCACAGTTAGCAGCTAGCTTACAAGCGAACGCAAAAGAGCGTGGCTTGCCTCTAACGCTGCCTGTGGGTGACTTTGACGATATTACGGGTATTGCGACTTCTGATTTGTGGGGTAGCTTTGTTACGCCAATCAGTAAAGCGAGTCAGCGTTATCCTGTTGATGCTGTGTTGGTGATAAAGGCTCAATCTTCAGGCCTACGTTGGGCTCTATATGATCAAAAGCCAAGTCAATTGACGAGTGCACCAACATCGCCTGTAAGTGGTTCACTATCGGGTAACAGCGACACGACTTCTAAGAAGTTAGTTGACCAGATCAGTAACTACTACGCAGGCAAAAGTGCTGTGACGGTAGCGAGTGAGTCATCAGAATCGATTTTAACGCAGTTTATTAGCCTGAATAATGCTCAAGACTTCTTCCAGTTAGAGAACGCACTTAAGCGTCTAAACTCGGTGGCAAGCCTAGATATTCTGAAGATTCAGAACAACGAAGTCACTTTCCGAATTCACTTATTGTCGACTCAACAAGAGTTTGATCAAGAAGTAGCAAGTATTCGACAAGTCGCGAAGGTTGAAGAATCTTACATTGAGCCTGAAGTGAGCCCTGAATTTGAAACTCAAGACAACACAATGTCTGTAGGTGATGATTCAACAGACGCTGCTGAAGTCGTTGGTGACGAAACTGACTCAGGCGTACAAGTGATTAAGGGCAACGAGGTATCTGAGGATGCTGAGCTAACGAATACGCCTGACGCAACGTTAGAGGATTCTAGTACAGAAGATCTAACCATCACTGCGCCAGTACATGCTAAGCCAAGCTTGGTATACGAGTGGGTTCGCTCATAATTGTCAGCTGACATGACTGATTGAAATGAAAACTTGAAAAAAGCCCTGCAAGAGCAATCTCGCAGGGCTTTTTGTTTGTAAGCGGTCAGTTTAAAAGCATGGGCTCAATATTATTGCTCGAACTTAGCTTTTTCTCTCTTTTCTACTTCAGAAAGACGCTTCAACTTGATGCCTAACTCTTTGGCTCTAAAGCGAGTAAATAAGATATTGCCCGCGAAACCTAGAGTCGTCAGAAGCAGTTCTACAGCCGCTAATAAACGTTCACCATCGTCTACATACAAGATAGTTAATGCGTGTAGGAAATAGAGCATCAAGACGAAATTTGCCCATGCGTGCGTATAAGGTTTTCCTGCTAAAATGCCCGGTAATGGCAATAACAGCGGGATAGCCCAAGCAATCGCCAGTGTGACATTACTGAGATGAGGGTGCGGTGAAAGCGTCATCTGCCAAGCCACCACCCAGAATAAAAGCGACAAGTTGCCCGCTAAAGCAAGGTAGCGAAATAGCTTGGTTTTGGGAGACATAGCCTTCTCTGGCATATACATCATTGAGAAATTCCCTTCTGATTTATTGCGATGCGCGCTAGGCGTTTACCTAGGTTTTGCGCCAACTCAATCTCTTCTTTGCTAAGTGAAGCGCTCTCTCCAGTACTGCTTGCACCATAAGGCGTACCACCAGTTTGAGTGGTGTGCAGCGCCGGTTCTGAGTAGGGGATGCCCACGACTAACATGCCGTGATGAAGCAGGGGCAACATCATGCTTTGTTGTGTTGTCTCTTGACCACCATGCAATGACGAAGAAGAGGTAAATACGCAAGCTGGCTTATCGATGAGATCACCATTGATCCACATTGATGTCGTGCTATCCCAAAAGTGCTTCATTGGCCCGGCCATGTTACCAAACCAAACCGGACTGCCTAGCGCCAAACCATCACAAGATCGAAGTTCTTGTAACGAGGCAATAGGATCGGTTGGTTGATAACGCGAATCAGGCTGCTCTTCTACTGTGTACACGTCGTTCACCGTCCTTAGCATAGCTTCGCAGTTCGGGATGGATTCAACCCCTCGTGCAATCTGCCTTGCTAGAGCTTGTGTGTTGCCGTGGCGACTGTAATAAAGAACAAGAATGTTAATGCTCATATTGGATTACAGAATCTCTAGCACTTGCTCTGGTGGACGACCAATTTTTGCTTTGTTGTTCGCGACAACGACTGGGCGCTCAAACAGTTTTGGATTGGTTGCCATCGCGGCGAAAAGATCTTCATCAGTAACTGAAGCATCGCCAAGGTTTGCTTCTTTGTAGTCCGCTTCTTTGGTGCGCATCATGTCGCGAACACTGTCAAAACCAAGCTGAGTGAACAGTACTTTCAGCTGTTCAACTGTTAACGGAGTCTCCAGGTATTTGATGACCTCTGGCTGTACGCCGTTTTCCTGAAGCACTTCTAGAGTTTGACGGCTCTTTGAGCAGCGTGGGTTATGATAAATCACGACAGACATGGTTCTTCCTCATTATTATTTTTGATTTAATTGTTTAGCTGAAGCCACCATAGGTGACTTCTTTTTTTTGTGTAACGTTGAGCTTTCTTTTTATACTGGCAACGAGCGTTACCAGTAAACACTCTATTGTAGCGACAAGAAGCGCTCTCGTTGAATCATTAGCTGATCAATTCGAGCGTCGTAGCGTGCTTGTTTTAGGCTTCCTAATTCTGCGATTTGGCTTGCTTGCGTGTAGTACTGAATCGCTTTGTTCCAGTTGGCTTGCAGTGCCAAAATTTCTGCACGAGCAGCCAGTTCTTCGTCGCTATTACCAAGGCTCGTATTTACTTTTGAAAGTAAGTGCCAGCCATTGGTGTCATTCGGGTTATCGTGCGTGTAACGTTGCAATACGCGAACCGCTTCTTGAAGATCTTCATTTTCAATCAGTGCGTTGGCGTAGTTAATGGTCAGAACCGGGTTGTTTGGTTGACGAACCAGTGCCGATTTAAGTTCTTTAATCGCAATCTCAGGCTGCTTCTTCTCGATGTGCAGATCCGAAATAGCATCTAGATAAAACAGGTTGGTTGGATCGCTGTTAATCAGCTTGTTCAGGATGGGCTCTGCTTTGTCTAATTTTTTAGAGTCTAGGTAAACCAGTGCTTGGCCATATTCTAATGACGGAACCAAAGCTTTAGGGGCTTTCTTTAGCTGACGCTCAAACCAATCAAGAGCAGCATCATTATTAATGCCAGCATAGCGCGCAACAATGCGGGCTCTTGCTAGGTGGTAGTCAAGAGAGGGAGCCAGTTTCAGTGGCGGGTAACTACGAGCACGAGCACGTGAATCGGTAATTCGGTCTTCTGGTAATGGGTGAGTCAGTAGCATTGGCGGTGGTGTGCTCGCATAGCGATATTCATCAGCTAAACGGCCAAAGAAACGTGGCATCGCATTCACATCAAACCCAGCTTTTGCTAGCGTGTTGATACCAAAGCGGTCGGCTTCTTTTTCATTACTACGGGTGTAGTTGATTTGGCTTTGCATATTACCCGCAGTCGTTGCCGTTAGGGCTGCAATGCCGGCTTCAGGAGCTGCAATTGCCAGTAATACAGAGGCTGCTAGCGCTGCAATGGTTGCTGGAGAGCGGCGCGCTTGGTCTTCCATACTACGCGCTAAGTGACGTTGGGTTACGTGCGCGATTTCGTGCGCTAATACAGAAGCTAATTCACTTTCAGATTGTGCATGCAGGAATAGACCTGAGTGCAAAGCAACATAACCACCAAAGAAAGCAAAGGCGTTGATGTTGCGGTCACGGATCATAAAGAACTGGAAAGGTGTCTTTACATCATTTGCGTTCGCGACCAGACGATGGCCAAGAGTATCAATATATAGATTTAGAACTGGGTCGTTTACGATAGGCTGGCTACTTCTGATGATGCGCATGTAGGCATCACCATAGATAAGCTCTTGGTCGATAGTGAGTGTGCCGCCAGCAGCGGTACCGATATCTGGTAGCTCCAAACTATTGGTATTCGCCATAGTTGGGGTGCTTAATGTAGCTGCGATGCATAAGCAAGCAATTGAGCGAGCGCGTTTAAACATATTAGTCAGTAATACTCCGTTTCTTCTGACAGTAAGACAAGTGCAATGGAAATTGGTTCTTTATCTGATTTAACCTTTGCCAAGTGCGTGCGCTATCATGAAGGAGGATGAATGAATGATGGCGCGTTTTCAAAAACAGATTACAATACGACCCTTATAATAAGCATCGAGCTCAAGAATGACACCTAATATTCTAGATTTACGCCAAGAGCGCTGTCCAATGGCGCTATTATTAGCCAAGCGTCACAGTGTAAAGTTAGAAGTAGGGCAGTCATTGTCAATTTATGTGTCTGATAACAGTTCGATGAAAGATATTGTTACTTATTTGTCTAAGCAAGCCTATGACGTCATCACTGAGGTTTGCTCTAATTACCATCATCTCCTCGTCACTAAAAAGGAATTGCAGTCAGATGCTTGAAATGGTCAATCGTTGGTATAAACGACGTTTCTCTGATCCCCATGCTGTCAGTTTGGTTGCCATCATTCTCTTCGGCTTTATTACGATCTACTTCTTTGGTCACCTAATTGCACCACTCTTGGTTGCGATTGTGTTGGCTTATTTGCTTGAGTGGCCTGTTACCCAACTTCAAAGACTCGGTGTTCCAAGAACGCCTTCGGTGATGTTGGTGATCATGATGTTCTTTAGCGTGATGCTACTTGCGATCTTTGGCTTGGTACCAACCATTTGGCAACAAGTGGGCAATCTAATTAATGATATCCCAAGCATGTATGGCAGCTTGCAAAACTTCATTGCGACGATTCCTGAACGCTATCCAGAATTAGCTAACCTGCAGATCGTTGAGTCCATTATGTCTAACGCCAAGAACAAAGCGTTAGGTTTTGGTGAAAGTGTTGTCAAAGGTTCTCTTGCTTCTCTTGTGAGCTTAGCGACCTTAGCGGTTTACTTGATTCTTGTACCACTGCTTATTTTCTTCTTGTTAAAAGACAAAGAAGAGATGATCAGAATGGCGAGCGGTGTACTTCCTCGAAATCGTCGTTTAGCGACCAAAGTATGGGAAGAGATGAACCAGCAAATCTCGAACTACATTCGCGGTAAAGTCTTAGAGATTTTAATCGTTGGTGGTGTCAGCTACGTAACCTTTGCGATTCTGGATCTGCGTTATTCAGTCTTGTTGGCTGTCGCGGTTGGCTTCTCGGTACTGATCCCTTATATCGGCGCGGCAGCTGTGACTGTTCCTGTGGCGATTGTAGGCCTGTTCCAGTGGGGATTAGAGCCTCAGTTTTACTGGTTGCTTCTCGCTTACGGTATTATCCAAGCGCTAGATGGTAACGTGCTCGTTCCTGTTCTTTTCTCTGAAGCGGTGAACCTGCACCCAGTGGCCATTATTGTTGCCGTGTTAGTGTTTGGTGGACTGTGGGGATTCTGGGGCGTGTTCTTTGCTATCCCGTTGGCAACGTTAGTTAAGGCGGTTTGGAATGCCTTACCGAGTCACGCATTAGACGATGACCCCGAACATCAAAAGTAATTGATCTTGTTATAGAAAAAGGCCGAACATTCATGATGTTCGGCCTTTTTGCTCTTAGCTTAATCATTAGCTTAATCATTAGCTTAATGAGTGTTGCTATTGCCTTAGAAAGTGATGAATCTAAGTCATTAACTCACTCAAATCGCCCTTACGCTTCTTGATTGAAGTAATCTAGAACCACTTCGTGGTGAGTCTTAGTCTTGAACTTGTTGAAGACATGTTCAATCTGACCTTCTTCATCAATTAGGAAGCTAATACGGTGCAGACCGTCGTAGATTTTACCCATGAATTTTTTCTCGCCCCAAACGCCAAACTGTTCAGCAACGCTGTGGTCTTCATCAGATAGCAGGGTGAAGTTTAGAGATTTCTTCTCAAC
This sequence comes from Vibrio sp. 10N.261.51.A3, assembly GCF_041471965.1. Classification (NCBI taxonomy): domain Bacteria; kingdom Pseudomonadati; phylum Pseudomonadota; class Gammaproteobacteria; order Vibrionales; family Vibrionaceae; genus Vibrio; species Vibrio sp. 10N.261.51.A3. The sequence goes on along the minus strand of NZ_JBFRPK010000005.1, from coordinate 99,271 downwards.
GAAGTTTGGTAGACGTTTTACTGGGTCAACACTCACACCTAGAACAACCACGTTTAGGTCATCAAGCTGTGTTTTGATATCACGCAGGCCTTCCGCTTGCACAATACAACCTGGAGTCATTGCTTTAGGGTAAAAATAGAAAAGTACTTTTTTACCTTTGAAGTCACCAAGAGATACGATATTGCCATCTTGATCTGGAAGAGAAAAAGCAGGTGCTGGAACACCAGCCGTTAGCGTATTCATGACATTTCCTTTTTAAAGACTGTTTTTGATAAAGTTGAGCGAGCCTTGGACTGATAGGCTCTGACACAGCGAATCGAATTCTTCTTGTAGCTGCATCAAATTACATTCTGATTGCACAGAAGCGGTAATAGAGATATGGAATTGGTCGTTGTCGAGTTGAACCTTAGATTTATTGATGGTTCGTGCACTTAACGAATCGAGGCCGATGTTTCGGTCTGCGAAGAACTGGGTAAACTGCTCAGTAAGTCCGATTTTATCGTCTGACTCAACGAACACCTCTACTGTGTAAGAGTTCTCAATAACATCATGAGTTGAGGTTCGCTTCATAATCGTAATCAAGTCGTGCTCTTGTCCAAGCAAGGGCAAGGTGGTTTCAACGCGGGTAATGTTGTTTGCCTTTCCAGACAGCAGCATGATAAGCGTAAATTCTTCGCCAAACAGGGCGATACGGCTATCAATAATGTTACAGCCTGATTGGGTGACTAAATGAACCACTTGGTTGCATACACCTGGGCGATCAGTGCCCACAGCTGTGATTACTAGATGTTGAGTCATAAAATCACGTCTCTTTATATTCCATTGATTCATGCATGTTAGCACAGTTAGCTCGTGGAATAAGCGTGCGTGCGGGGCTTTTTATGTGCGACCTTGCTTCGAACATGCAACCAATGATAAGAATATCGAGCGCGTTAAAAAATGAGATAGAGCGATGAGAGCACAGCTTACTTGTTACTGACATCCAGTGATGTGCTATCCGCTAGATTGAGTGCAGGTTACCCAAATTCTAGGTAGAACGCCGTTAGAAGTCGTTTTACCTCAAACATACGACAATATTTAATGCAGATGTTGCCGGTAAGCCACTTTAATGTCTTGTGTTTATTGATTGGCTTACAGTAACATGCAAAAAGAATAAATTAAGGGAGATAGACATGTTTTCAGGAAGTATCGTTGCGCTAGTTACGCCATTTAATACAGATGGTGAAGTGGATTTCGACAGCCTTAAAAAGTTAGTTGAGCACCATATTGCTGCAGGTAGTGATGGTCTGGTTGCGGTTGGCACAACAGGTGAGTCTTCAACACTCACTATTGAAGAGCATGTCAAAGTCGTCAACAAGATCGTTGAATTTGCTGATGGTCGTATTCCCGTTATCGCTGGTACAGGTGCAAATGCAACTCATGAATCTGTTCTATTCAGCCGTTTGTTGAATGGTTCTGGTATTGCTGGTTGCCTGAGCGTAACGCCTTACTACAACAAACCGACTCAAGAAGGTTTGTACCAACACTACAAAGCGATTGCTGAAGTCAGTGACGTTCCACAAATTCTATACAATGTTCCAGGTCGTACTGCGGTAGACTTGTTGCCAGAAACGGTTGCTCGTCTTGCTGAGATCGAAAACATCGTTGCACTGAAAGATGCGACGGGTGATCTCGACAGAATTGCAATTCACCGTGAACTTTGTGGCGAAGACTTTATCTTACTAAGTGGTGATGACTTAACAGGCCTAGAATTTGTTAAGCGTGGTGGCGATGGCGTGATCTCTGTAACGAACAATGTTGCAGCCGCTGATATGGCAACCATGTTCAAGCTAGCAAAAGAAGGTAAGTTTGAAGAAGCGGAAGCGATCAATGAGCGTTTGATGCCTCTACATAAGAATTTGTTCGTTGAGTCTAACCCTATTCCCGTAAAATGGGCGGTTCATAAAATGGGTCTGATTGCTGAAGGTGGCTTACGTCTACCGCTGACTGAACTGTCAGAGCCAGCTCAACCTGTTGTTGCTCAAGCAATGACTGAAGCGTGCATTTACTAAAACGTATGAAGTGATGCCGAAGCGAACCTTCGGCATTTAGGAGTATAAATGAAGTATTCTCACCAGCTAGTGATTGGGTCACTGGCTGTTTTCGTTCTTACAGCATGTTCTGGCAACCCGACTCAACGTCGCCAAGCCAAAGATGATTTCGAATACTTAGAAACACCTGAGTTTTCACAATGGCAATTGCCTGTAGATGCTCAGCCTCAGTTCTACCCAAATTTTGACATCCCAAGCGGTGAATTCAGTGGTGGTACTGGTCGTGAAGTGGATATTCGTCCACCGCAACAGGTTCTTGAACTGATCCCGGGTGCTCGTGCTGAGCGTCAAAACGGTGAAGTGACACTATGGCTTCTTCGCGCAGAAGAGGCAGACCGCGTGTGGCAAACGGCTGTAGATATGCTGGCTCAGCGTGGCATTGGTATTCGTGAGCAATCAGAGAATGAGATTGAGACCGATTGGGTAACTTGGGTTTCTGAAGATGAAGACGTAGAGATTGGTAGTCGTTACTCTATGTCTCGTTTCCAAGCGAACAACCGTCACGGCTTCAAGATTAACCTGATTGATTGGCGTGAAGGTACTGAAGAGAAACCGGTAACGGCAACCAATAAAGAGCGTTACAACGCGTTTCTGACTAACCTAGTTATGGCTAAGTACGATGAAAACCTTCGTGCTGAAGCAGCGCTGAAAGCGCAAGAGTTGGTGAAGCGAATCCCAATCTCAATGGGTGCGGACCGCAGTGGTTTCCCTGTGATTATTGCTCGTACACCATACAATGTATTCTGGCAGCGCCTGCCTAACTTGTTGCCTGCTATGGGCTTTGAGCTTGAAGAACGCAATCAATCTCAGGGTACGGTGAAGGCGAAGTACGCAGCACCAGATGATGAGTTCTGGGAAGAAATTGGCCTACAGCCTATCGATTTAGCGCCAGGCACTTACAACTTCCTATTTGGTGACCTTGGCAACCGTACGTCAATCAACGTAACGGATGCATCAGGTAAGCCAGTAGAAGAAGAGCTGCTTAAGTCTATGGTTCCGGTATTAGCGCATATTGCTGACCAAACCAAAGATGACAAAGAAGCGAAAGCTGAGTAGTCATTCAAGCCGTCACAAGCTGAGTTAAATCAGCCTTGTGATTAGCAAAAGCAAATAAAAAAGAGGACACACTGTGTCCTCTTTTTTATTGTATTCGTTGTCATCAGGCTACATTGGTCAATCAAAATTGGTCAATCAAGCTGATTAGCCAAAGCAAAAGGCTATGCGTCTTTATTGTCTTTGGATTCTTCTTTTTCAGCTTTCTCTTGGTTAAGTTTATCCGAGCGATTGAGCTTATCTAAATCTCGCTCAGTTTTACCACGCCCCGTCAGATCCATATTGGCTGTCTGTTTGAGCGCTGCGATGTTACCCACAACAACGCTAACTACGATGATGATGATAACCCAAGGGTTTGTAAGCCACTCCAACATAAGCGCTCCTAATGACTGATATTCGCTACGAAGCGTGCATAGATCTCGTCTAGCTGCTCCATAATAATCTCATACCCTAATACTGGCTTAGATTGGAGTTGCTTGCCAAGTAAAGTCGGAGATAACTGTGATAAACACGACTCCGATACTTTGCGATGGCTGATATGCCATGGTTCGATCGCCACACCACCCAAATCTTGGCTGTAAGGAAAGAAGAAACCAAATTGTGCAGCATGAACTGATAGCCATTGGTAAAACGATTGCTGGTGGCCAGTAAGGTATTCCCATGGTTCTAATTGCAGATGTATGCCTTCAGGTAAGTGGTTACGAGCAAAGACATCGAAGTCACAACCCCAATGATGACGACTCGCGCCGGGAAGCGCAGACCATCTCAGGATAGCCGATAGCTTTTGTTGTTCGGTCAGTTTTGAAGCATCAAGAGGTTGGCTTTCTGAATCTAATATCGGAGCTTCGCCAGAAAACTTACTGTTCCAAATCAGAGATTGCCTTTCATAGTCGCGAAAGCCACTGGCAATCTCCATTTTAAAACCAGCGAGCTGAGCAGCTTCAATCAAATTATTCAGGTCATTCTTAACCTCACTGTGGACCAAGAAGTTCTTGGTGCCGATCAGGCTAGGCTCTAGATGAGAATCTGATTGTCCGGTAAGCTGCTCTGGTGTCATAACGAGTCTCTCAATAATTGGATGCTATGAATCGCTGATGAAAGACTATTTAGCGAATAGGTTCACTAATGTTCTTTCGTACATGTCAGTTAGCTTTTCTAAATCGGCTACCTTCACGCATTCGTTAACCTTGTGAATCGTTGCATTCACAGGGCCTAGTTCAACCACTTGTCCGCCCATACGTGCAATAAAGCGACCATCAGATGTACCGCCAGTCGTTAGCAGTGCTGGTTTCACATCATTGACGTGACCCACTGCATCAACAATAGCATCAAGCAGTGAACCTGCGTCTGTTAAGAACGGGTCGCCATTGAATGTCCATCTTAGGTCGTATTCGAAATCATACTTGTCGAGTGTCGTTGTGATGCGCTCAACGATGATGTCGTTGCTTAACTCTGTACTAAAGCGTAGGTTAAACTGAACATTAAACTCACCAGGGATCACGTTTGAAGCACCAGTACCCGCACTCACATTTGGAATTTGGAAACTGGTTGGCGGGAAGTAATCATTACCTTTATCCCACTCAGTTGTTGCTAGCTCATTAATAGCAAGCAGAGAGCTGTGTACTGGGTTGTTTGCTAGGTGAGGGTAGGCAACATGACCTTGTGTGCCTTTAATCGTTAGGTCGCCAGTGATAGAGCCACGACGGCCGTTCTTCACGACATCACCCACGAACTCAGTGCTCGATGGTTCACCAACGATACACATATCGATGTTTTCACCGCGCGCCATTAATGCTTCAACAACACGTACAGTACCGTTGATGAAAGGACCTTCCTCATCTGAAGTGATCAGGAAACCAATTGAGCCTGTGTGGTCTGGGTGTTTGGCAATGAACTGCTCGACGGCAACAATCATTGAAGCCAGAGAGCCTTTCATATCAGCAGCGCCACGGCCATGTAGGAAACCGTCTACGATAGTCGGTTCGAATGGCTTAGTGTTCCACTGTTCGATTGGGCCTGCAGGTACCACATCAGTGTGACCAGCAAAAGCAAACAGAGGTGCTTCAGTACCACGACGAGCCCAGAAGTTGGTCGTATCTTCAAATACCATCACTTCGATTTCAAAACCGAGTGCTTTTAAGCGTTCAATCATCAGGTCTTGGCAGCCTGCATCTTCTGGTGTTACCGATTGACGGCTGATTAGGTCTTTTGCCAGAGCCAAAGTTGGGCTATCTGTCATCCTTGAATTCCTTGTTTAAATAAAACGTCTAGTCATTAATTTTTAGAAGCTGATTCAATGATCAACGTCCAGTTGTCTGTCTATGTAAATACAACGATCTAAGCAAAAATAGCCGCGTATTGGTCGGCTTTAAATCCGATGTGAAGCTTACCTTCAACTTTTAAGATTGGGCGCTTGATCATGGCAGGTTGTTCAACTAGCAAAGTCACCGCTTTTTCTTCTGTTAGGGTGTCTTTCTGTTCTTGAGAAAGTTGGCGATAAGTCGTACCACGTTTGTTTAGCACAAGCTCCCAACCTAGCTCAGAGCAGAAGCTTGTTACTAGCTCTTCTGTGATGCCTTGTTTGCGATAATCGTGAAATTCGAACTCGATACCTTCAGCTTCGAGCCATTTCTTTGCTTTTTTAATGGTGTCGCAATTTGGGATACCAAACATGGTGATAGTCATTATTCTTCCTTTGAGTGATTTTATTTCATTGTTATGAGTTGAATCCTATCAGGAAGCAGCAACTCAGACAAAATAGAGTGATGAATATTTCATAGAGTGAAAAAAAAGCGTAAGAAAATGTCACTATTGGAGACTTATTGATCAGCCTCAACATGTTGTCAGCGAAAAAAGAAATAATTGAGCTGCACATATATAGGAGGTGTCAATGGAGTTGAGTCCTGTTTTTGCAAGGCGGCTATATTTAGCATTGTTAGTGGAAAGCCTTGATAGGCCAAATGTGCCTAAACTCATCGAAAAAACGGGGTGGCCTCGTCGTACTATTCAAGATGTACTCAAGGCGTTACCGGGGATCGGTATCGAACTTATGTTTGTTCAAGATGGGCGACGTCATAATGATGGCTATTACCAGTTATCCGACTGGGGGCCATTTGACAGTCAATGGGTTATCCAGCGTAAAGGCGATATAGCAACAAGCCTTGGATTTAGTGCATAAGCCAGCGAAAGCTGGCTTTCTTTTGGGTGTCATAAAATCAAAGCATATCGATATGCCGCTTTAGTTGCTTACTCGCACAGGTAGGCGGTACCAAGCATAGTCACGGAAGTGCTGAAATCTTGGGGTAGGGTAAAGATGACGGTGTCTGCGCCTAGCTCAATGGCATTCGATTTAAGCTCATTCATCGCACCTTGAATCAGGGTGTCATTGGGAAAGAACAAGTAGCTGTACCAATGACCTTCGCTGCCAGTGATTTCCCCTTTATACTCACACTGCTCGATGTTAATCAGGCCGTGGTAATCCATTTGTACCTTGTCCGCTTTACTATGAGGCGTTGATGTGGGTTTGGTACACCCGAGTAACATGCCACTCATAGCCAAAGCGACTAATTCCTTTTTCATACGTTTACCCTGCTATTGCATCAAATAAATCGCGAAGCCTACCCAGCTTGCGAACAGTAGTAACCACGGCAGTTTAGTGGCGTGATTTGATGGTGTTTCAACACTTGTTTCGATCGTGTCTTCTTGGTGTTGATTAGCTTGTTGAGTCTGTTTTTCTTTCTGTACGCGCTTCTTCGCTTTATCGGCTTGGCGGCTGCGTTCTTTTTGCTGTTTCTTGTACAGTGCGATGCCTTTCTCGATACCCTGAGCAATCAGTTTAGTTTGTTCTTTGGTTTGAGCTGGCTTTTGAGTCGCTTTGGCTATCTTCAGTGCTTCCTGTTGAGATTCAACAGAGGGCGTATTAGTTTTGTTTTTCATACTGAGTTCGACAATTAAAACGGATTGGCTACTAAGATAACGCAAAGCTAGTTAAGTATGAATGATTTGCGTTAAAGTGTTGGTTTGAAAATAAGTGAAAGTGAGATTTGTGCGGTACTCCATAGAACAATACGACAAGCACGGCTTTTTGAAAGCTCCAATCTTGCTCTGGCTAGGTTGGTTGTTTCTTGCGAAAGCCTTGGTCGTTTTCATTGTTGCAGGCGCAAGCCGAGAATCGGGAACCGATATTCTTGAGATAATCTACCCAGACCATCAGATGTTTTATGTCGGGATCGCGTTGAGTGTGCCTAGTTTGCTGCTGATGTGGTTATTTGGGCTAAGATCGCCAGATAGAAAGCGCCTTAACAAAGTCGTGTCATGGGGACGTTGGGTTACCATGATGGCTATCTTGGCACAGGGCTCCCATACGATTTATTTAATCTATTTGGATAACGGATGGTTCCGTTGGTCAAATGGCATCACCCTATTGTTGCTGCTGTGGTTAGCGCTTTATCTAACCAATAGCCATGCTGCAAGGGATTGCTTTAAAGTGGTTGAGCTCGAAGACTGATTCTCATCAAAACATTTGTCCCATTCACAATTATACTTAGAAGCTAAAACTGGAAGGAATAATCTATGCTTAATGTTTCAAATGAGCAGCCTAACGTTCAAAGTGCTATTTTGCCTGAAGCTGGGCCTTTCGCGCTTTACGTTCAACTTAAAGTGAACGCTAATACTGCTAATGTACTAGCAGAAATTCAAAAGCTTCCGACTCTAATCGACGAACTAAACCAAACTCAGCCTGATGCGAACTTAACGGCATCGGTTGCGTTCTCAAAAGCTTTTTGGGATAGGTTCGAGCAAGCAGCGCCCGCTGATTTGATCGACTTCCCTGTGCTGGGTGAAGGTGATATCACAGCACCGAGCACACTGTCTGACGTTCTGATTCACTGTCATTCAAACCGACATGATCTGCACTTCTTTATCTTGCGTAAATTGCTATCTGAAGTAGCAGCTGATGTTGAAGTGGTTGATGAAACTTATGGTTATCGCTTCCTAGACTCTCGTGACATGACAGACTTTGTTGATGGCACTGAAAACCCGAAAGACGCACAACGTGCTGAAGTTGCTATTGTGCCTGAGGGTGAATTCGCTGGTGGTAGTTATGTAATGGTGCAGCGTTTTGTGCACAATCTGCCAGCTTGGAATCGCTTGAATGTGTCGGCACAAGAGAAAGTGATTGGCCGAACTAAACCTGATTCAATTGAGTTAGATGATGTTCCTGCGGCGTCTCACGTTGGCCGTGTGGATATCAAAGAAGAAGGCAAGGGGCTTAAGATTGTTCGCCACAGTCTACCTTACGGTACTGCTACGGGCGACCACGGCTTATTGTTCATTGCTTACTGTAACGTTCGTCATAACTTCGATGCGATGTTAGAGAGCATGTACGGCACAACAGATGGCAAAACAGACCAACTGCTTCGCTTTACCAAAGCAGTGACTGGCGCTTACTACTTTGCACCTTCAACTGACATGTTGAGTGTATTAACGATTAAGTAAATCACCTCATCTGCAGCAAAGAAAGGGAGCCTCAGGGCTCCTTTTTTATTAAAGCTTTATATGAACTGGTCGATATAAGAGCAATCGTGAGTTTTATTCATCTTTTTGTAAGCGAAGGTCTATGGCTATAACTGTTAATACAAATGTCTCAGCGCTGGTGGCCCAGAGAAACCTCTCTAATGCTAACAACATGCTGAACCAATCTTTGGAGCGCTTAGCTTCAGGGAGCCGCATTAATAGTGCAAAAGACGATGCGGCTGGCTTACAGATCTCAAATCGATTAGAAGCACAGATGAGTGGCATTGATGTTGCTGTTCGAAATGCTAACGACGGTATCTCCATTATGCAGACTGCAGAAGGAGCTATGAATGAAACCACTAATATCATGCAGCGCATGCGAGACTTATCTCTACAAGCGAGTAACGGCTCGAATAGTTCATCGGAACGAATCGCTATTCAAGAAGAAGTCACCGCGTTAAATGACGAGCTGAATCGAATTGCCGAAACCACTTCATTCGGTGGTAAAAAACTCCTTAACGGCAGTTTTGGGCACACCTCGTTTCAAATCGGCGGCAGTTCGGGCGAAGCTGTGCAGATTGGTTTGAAAAGCATGCGTACTGATGACATCAACATGGGCGGCTTTAGCTACGTTGCTAATGGCATGGCCAGTGATTCATGGGCAGTGAAATCAAACCAGAATGATATGACGATGTCGTTTACCGATCGTTTTGGCCAGCCTCAAGAGATCATCATTAATGCGAAAGTCGGCGATGACATTGAAGAGTTGGCGACCTACATCAATGGTCAAACGGATCTGGTCTCAGCTTCGGTTAATGATGATGGGCAGCTTCAAATCTACATGTCTGGTGAAGATACCTCTGGCACTATCTCTTTCTCTGGTTCACTCGCGAGTGAACTGTCGATGTCAGCGGGTTACTATGAGTCGGTGAATGACATCAATGTGACGGATGTGGGTGGTGCGCAGCGCGCCGTCTCTATTTTGGATACGGCGATGAAGTATGTCGATAGCCATCGCTCTGAATTAGGCGCAATGCAAAACCGCTTCGACCACGCCATTAACAACCTTGAAAATGTTCATGAAAACTTGGCGACCTCAAACAGTCGAATCAAAGATACCGATTACGCCAAGGAAACGACTCAGATGCTAAAGCAGCAAATTCTGCAGCAAGTTAGCACCACTATTCTGGCTCAAGCGAAGCAAGCACCTAACCTTGCCTTAACCTTGTTAGGTTAATCAATTACTTTAAATCTCATAACACCATTTCAGTTTATTTGGCTTCTTTGGTTAATAAAAACACAAAACCTCGCTCGACGGATTTCTCGACAACTTTAGCGTTTTTCTTATCTTTTTTTGATAAATTTATTACCAGTCACGCTTTCTTCTCCTTTATCGCTATTTCTTTAATTTTATTGTTTTTTTCCTAAAGGTTTCGTCAATTACGCCGTTATTAAAAGTAACTTTGAGAGAACTACTTGGTTTTCCGAGACGTCGGAAACCGCAATACCGGAAAATCAATTGGAGAAATCACCATGGCAGTGAATGTAAATACAAACGTTTCAGCGATGACTGCGCAACGTTACCTAAACAACGCAAACAGCGCACAACAAACATCAATGGAGCGTCTAGCTTCTGGCTCTAAAATCAACAGCGCAAAAGATGACGCTGCGGGCCTACAAATCTCGAACCGTTTGAACGTTCAAAGTCGTGGCCTTGATGTTGCTGTACGTAACGCGAACGACGGTATCTCAATTGCACAAACTGCTGAAGGTGCAATGAACGAGACGACTAACATCCTGCAACGTATGCGTGATTTGTCTCTACAATCTTCAAACGGCTCAAACTCAAAATCTGAGCGTGTAGCGATTCAAGAAGAAGTAACAGCACTGAACGACGAACTGAACCGTATCGCGGAAACGACGTCTTTTGGTGGTAACAAGCTGCTTAACGGTACTCACGGTACTAAATCATTCCAAATCGGTGCGGATAACGGTGAAGCTGTAATGCTTCAACTGAAAGACATGCGCTCTGATAACGCTCAGATGGGTGGTAAGAGCTACCAAACTGAGAACGCGAAAGACAAAGACTGGAACGTTCAAGCGGGCTCTAACGACCTAAAACTGTCGTTCACTGACAACTTCGGCCAAGCACAAGAAATCGACATCAGCGCAAAAGCGGGTGATGACATCGAAGAGCTAGCGACTTACATCAACGGTCAACAAGATTCTGTTAAAGCGTCTGTTACTGAAGACGGCAAGCTACAAATGTTCACAGGCAACAACAAAGTGAGCGGCGATGTGTCTTTCTCTGGCGGTCTTGCGGGCGAGCTAGGTATTCAAGCAGCTAAAGACGTAACGGTTGATACTATCGACGTAACATCTGTTGGCGGCGCACAAGAGTCTGTAGCAGTAATCGATGCGGCCCTTAAGTATGTAGACAGTCACCGTGCTGAGCTAGGTGCTTTCCAAAACCGTTTCGATCACGCTATCAGCAACTTAGACAACATTAACGAGAACGTTAACGCATCTAAGAGCCGTATTAAAGATACCGACTTCGCGAAAGAAACGACTCAGATGACTAAGTCTCAGATCCTTTCTCAAGCTTCAAGCTCGATTCTTGCTCAAGCGAAGCAAGCACCGAACTCGGCACTTAGCCTACTAGGTTAATCGATTGAAAAGCCACGTTGACCAATAGTGTTGACGTTAGGCTTCCACAAATTAGCTCGTGGTGAGAGATGAGCGCTAAACAGACCCAGCTTCGGCTGGGTTTTTTATTGCCTGAAATTTGGAGAAGAGAGGGGAGTTGTGGTGTTGGTAGTTGATTGGAAAGCGAGATTCCCTATCACGTTCGTGCCTCACTGTAGGGAATGACGGGAGTTGGGTATTGGTGACTCTATAGCTAACTGTATAGAAGAGGTCGGTTTGAGTAACAATCACTCAGGCTTAAACCATAGTGTTTAATCGTCATCCCAGAATCGAACCGAGCGAGATGTCAGGGATCTCTGTTCGTGAGAGGCCCAAAGAAGAAGGGGATTTGTAGTTGTTAGGTATAAGGCCAAAGCGGCTGGTAATCTGGCATTAGAACTATATAGCAGGCACAAAAAACGCCACCCTTAGGTAGCGTTTTAATTAAAGCAGATAAGTAATCGAGATTACTTAGTTACTTTAAGAACTGGAGTTTCGCCAACAGTTACAGAACCAGAAAGCTTGTTCAGCTCTTTGATTTCGTCCATGTTAGAGATAACAACTGGAGTAAGCGTAGATTTTGCTTTCTCTTCTAGAAGCGCTAGGTCGAAAGTGATGATAGTGTCACCAGCTTTAACAGATTGACCTTCTTCAGCTACACGAGTGAAGCCTTCGCCTTTAAGTTCAACAGTATCGATACCGAAGTGAACGAAAAGCTCAACACCGTCGTCAGACTCGATAGAGAATGCGTGGTTAGTTTCGAAGATCTTACCGATAGTACCGTTAACTGGAGCTACCATTTTGTCGCCAGCTGGTTTGATCGCGATGCCGTCACCAACGATTTTTTCAGCGAAAACTACATCTGGCACATCTTCGATGTTTACGATTTCACCAGCATCAGCGCTGTCATCAGATACAAGCTTTTTCAGTTTGTCAAACAGACCCATTGTGTCATGCTCCTAACGTTTAGTTTTATTCTGTAGAATATACTATACCAATCTAACAAATTAGACGACTATTTTTAGCCGTCTAACGTTATTAAGCGATTGGCGATTACTGAGTTTTCTCAGCGATGAACTTTTCTACGCAAGCTTCAATTTCAGCAGCTGTTGGTAGAGATAGTGCTTCGTCAGCCATAGCTTTAACTTCAGCGAAGTTAGAGTTACGGATTACTTTCTTAACTTTAGGGATAGAGATACCGCTCATAGAGAACTCATCTAGACCCATACCAAGAAGAAGTAGCGTTGCACGCTCATCACCAGCAAGCTCACCACACATACCAGTCCACTTACCTTCAGCGTGTGATGCGTCGATCACTTGCTTGATTACTGTAAGAACAGCAGGAGATAGTGGGTTGTATAGGTGAGAAATCATTTCGTTACCACGGTCTACCGCAAGAGTGTATTGCGTTAGGTCGTTAGTACCGATAGAGAAGAAAGATACTTCTTTCGCTAGGTGGTGTGCGATTGCAGCAGCTGCTGGAGTCTCAACCATTACGCCGATTTCGATTTCTTCATCGAAAGCTAGGCCTTCAGCGCGAAGTTCAACTTTGTACTCTTCGATTGCTTTTTTCAGTTCACGGATCTCTTCAACAGAAATGATCATTGGGAACATGATACGTAGTTTACCGTGTGCAGACGCACGTAAGATGCCACGTAGTTGGTCACGTAGGATTTCACGACGATCCAAGCTGATACGTACTGCACGCCAGCCTAGGAACGGGTTCATCTCTTGTGGAAGGTCCATGTATGGTAGGTCTTTGTCGCCACCGATATCCATAGTACGGATAATCACTGACTCGCCTTCCATTGCTTCTGCTACTTCTTTGTAAGCAACGTATTGCTCTTCTTCAGTAGGAAGCGCGTCACGGTCCATAAATAGGAATTCAGTACGGTACAGACCAACGCCTTCACCGCCGTTACGCAGGATACCGTCACAGTCTTTTACTGTACCGATGTTGCCACAAACTTCTACACGGTGACCGTCTAGAGTTTCAGCGTGTAAATCTTTTAGTTTTGCTAGTTCAGCCGCTTCTGCTTCGAAATCTGCTTTGATTTTCTTAGCTTCTGCTAGTTCAGCTTCAGAAGGGTTGATGATGATCTTGTTGTTCATCGCGTCTAGCACAAGCATGTCGCCGTTCTTAACTTGCTTAGTGATATCGTTAGTACCAACGATAGCTGGAAGCTCAAGAGAACGTGCCATGATTGAAGTATGAGATGTACGACCGCCGATGTCACAAGCGAAACCAAGAACGTAGTCTAGGTTGATTTGTGCAGTTTCAGATGGCGTTAGGTCGTAAGCTACTAGGATAACTTCTTCATTGATATCTGCTAGAGATACAATGTTGATGCCTAGAGCATTTTTAACGAAACGAGTACCGATATCACGGATATCAGTTGCACGTTCTTTTAGGTACTCATCATCAAGAGACTCTAGTGCAACAGCTTGCTCTTCGATCACAGTGTGGATCGCGTTGTCTGCGTGCATCTTGTCTTTCTTGATGAGTGCTAAAATCTCTTCTTCTAGCTCTTCATCTTCAAGCAGCATGATGTGGCCTTCAAAGATTGCTTCTTTTTCTTCGCCAAAAGTTTCAAGTGCTTTTTGCTTAACAACTTCAAGTTGTTGAGAAGATTTGTTACGAGCGTCAAAGAAACGCTGTACTTCTGCTTCAACTTGGTCGTCAGAGATAGATTGAGTGTTTAGGACAATTTCATCTTCTTGAAGTAGTAGTGCTTTACCGAAAGCAATACCAGGAGATGCTAGGATGCCTGAAATCATAGCCTTACCTTAGTTGTTCAACTGTAAACGGGAGAGTGTGTGACTTTAAGTCGTCGACTAATGTCGCGCTTATTCCTATCTATTTCGAACAAAGCCACTTTGCTATGCAAAATGGCTTTGAAAGAAGGAGACCGTATTAGTGTAGTTGATCCATAAGAGCAACTAGGTGGTCTACTGCTTGCTGAGCTTGAGGACCTTCAGCTGAAATAGTAACGTTAGTACCTTTTACTAGGCCTAAAGTTTGTAGTTTGAACAGGCTTTTCGCGCTAGCGCTTTTGCCGTTAGAAGTCACTGTGATGTCAGCGTCGAAAGATTTTGCTTCTTTAACGAACTGTGCAGCTGGACGAGTGTGAAGACCGTTTTCTGCTGTGATTTCTACTTGCTTCTCGTACATTTTATATACCCCAATTAATTTATTTTTTGTAAGTTTGTAACCAGATTAGCTTAACTGCTTTAGCCCAAATGCGCTAGAGGCTAGTACGCCATGTTCGTGTTAGAACTTAGACTGGTTATAAATTTTTATCCAGCCATGGTCGTCTTTTGCTGAGTACTCATGACTTTCAGAATTTGTTTATTGCTTCTTTTATTTTGAAGCGAAAAATAAAACAGACCTGATATTACCAAAGGTGGGGCAGGGATCAACAAAAAAGCCCCTAAACGGGGCTTTTTTGGACGAAAAATTGATTTGACCACATATTATTGTTGGTTCTCTTTTTCCGTAAAGATGCCAGCAAATAGGGCTGTGCTTAGGTAACGCTCACCAGAGCTTGGTAGTACAGTAACGATAGTTTTTCCTGCAAATTCAGGTAGTTCGGCGATTCTGTTTGCTGCTACAACTGCCGCGCCAGATGAGATGCCTGCAAGAATACCTTCTTCTTTCATTAGGCGTTGAGCCATCTCAATCGCTTCTTCAGAAGTTACCGATTCAACACGGTCAATAATCTCTAAATCTAGGTTTCCAGGGATGAAACCTGCACCGATACCTTGAATTTTGTGTGGAGCTGGTTTGATTTCTTCGCCTGCAAGTGCCTGTGCAATCACTGGAGACTCTGCGGGTTCAACCGCTACTGAAGTGATCGCTTTGCCTTTTTCACCTTTAATATAACGACTTGTACCTGTGATAGTACCGCCCGTACCAACACCCGCTACAAACACGTCGATTTCGCCGTCTGTTGCTTCCCAAATTTCAGGACCAGTCGTTTGCTCGTGAATTTGTGGGTTGGCTGGGTTGTTGAACTGTTGAAGTAGTAGGTACTTGTCTGGGTCTGAAGCAACAATCTCTTCTGCTTTAGCAATCGCACCGTTCATACCTTTTGGTGCTTCAGTCAGCACTAGGTTTGCGCCAAGCGCTTTAAGCAGCTTACGACGTTCTAGGCTCATTGATTCAGGCATAGTTAGCGTTAGTTTGTAACCGCGTGCTGCTGCTACGAATGCAAGTGCAACACCTGTGTTACCACTGGTAGGTTCAACAAGCTCGATACCTGGCTTAAGCGTACCCGCTTTTTCTGCTTCCCAGATCATGTTTGAACCGATACGACATTTAACACTGAAGCTTGGGTTACGAGCTTCGATCTTAGCTAGGACGTTACCTTTGCTTACTTTGTTAAGGCGGACTAGAGGTGTGTTACCAATCGTTAGGGTGTTGTCTTCGTAGATCTTGCTCATGCGATATTCCTTCATTTAATGACAGAACTAAACGTAGTATATCAATCACTTTACCGTCTAGTGTCTTACGATGTTTATTCAGCTTGAATTTAGATTAAACAAGTTGAAAAAAAGGTAAAAGGATTAAAAAGTTATATCATATAGATATGTAGCAGAATTCACGCCTATCTTTATTGAAATCAGAACTTCAAAAAGATAGGCGAAACTAGGAAGTATAGGCGGGGTAATAGACGAGAATTATAGACGAGAACGCAGAGCTTGGTCTTTAAACTCAGCAACCCACATTGCCGTCGCGCCGCAAACGGCAACGGGCATTACGATCAGGTTTAGAATTGGAATTGTGGTGAACACAGAAACAAGCGCGCCAAAGCTGTAGCTCTTGCCTTGTTTTTGTTTCAAATTGTTTCTCATGTCATCAAATTTGATTTTATGGTTATCGAACGGGTAGTCGGCGTATTGAATCGCTAACATCCATGCTGTGAAAATGAACCATAAAAACGGAGCAACGGTTTGCCCTAGTGCTGGAATTAACAAAAGTAGGAATAAACCGATCGCTTTTGGCAGAATGTAGACAAGCTTGCGCCATTCTCTCGCTAATATACGTGGGGTATCTTTGAGGACATCAAGTAAACCATCGTCATTAACTTTTTTACCGCTCAACAACTCTTCAACTTTTTCCGCGAGTAAACCGTTGAACGGTGCGGCAATGAAGTTAGCGAGCGTGCTAAAGAAATACGAGAATGTTGCCAAGACGGTTAACACAAGTAATGGCCATAAAATGTATGACAACCACGACAAGAAACTTGGCAATGCACCAATCCAACCTTCAATCCAAGTGTTTAGGTTGGAGAAGATATAAAACAAGGCACCACCAACGAGTAACACGTTCGCGATAAGTGGCATTAGTACAAACTTACGAATGCTCGGTGATAAAGCGATTTTTATTCCGAAAATAAAATAGCCAAAGCCGGAGCGGGGAACAGATTCAATAGTCATATTTAAATTAGGTCACATGTGAATTTGGTTAAATAGCAAACATGTCTAGTGTACTCGACCGAAATTAAGAAAAAAAGCGTGGTGAAAATCACACCATGTAAGGAACTAATTGTATTAAGTTGTTCTAAAACAGTGGCTACTTTTGATAGAGTAGTGAGATTAGCCAAATTAACCCAACTTAGTGACAGCGTGTTTATAGCTAGTTGACTAAGAAAGCTGAGAGCGAAAAATGCAGGAATTGCGATTTGTACTCATTATTGTTGGCGCATTAGCTATCGCCGCATTATTGTTCCATGGTCTATGGACGAGTAAAAAAGAAGGGAAAGCAAAGTTTGGAGATAAGCCGCTCGGTAAGCTTGATAACGACAGCTTAGATGAAGCAGAAACTATTCCAAACCGTTCATTCGCCCCAGAAGATGATTTTGAGATAATCCGAAAAGAACGTAAAGAGCCGGATTTTGCTGTTTCACCCTCTGATACTGATCCGCTGATCGACTCAGATCCGCTAACAGCGCCACAAGCGAAAGAAGCTTACGAAGATGATATCGAATTAAATGATCTTCCTTCTTTCAGCGTAGAAGACCCAATTAAGGTTGAAAGTGAACCTGAAGTGATTGAGGAAGAGAAGGACGTTGAGCCTGAAGTTCCAAGCTTTGAGTTGACTGACGAGCAAAAAGAAAACCATGCCGGCTTTAAAGTGCAGTACGGTTCGTTTGAAGAGCCTTCTGAAACAGTTGATGAGCCAGTCGTTCCAAACGAAACGCTTACTCAAAGAGAGCCCGTTGTTGCGAAAGAAGTCGTGACTCCGCAAAGTGCGACTGTTGAAGAAGCAAAACCAGATGAAGAACTTGGTTTAGAAGTGATCGTTCTTAATGTTCACTGTGCTGGAGAGATCCCATTCGTTGGGACTGAACTTTTCCGCAGCATGGAGAACAACGGTTTAACTTATGGTGAGATGTCTATTTACCACTGCTTTGCACAATCTACAGATGCACCAAAGGTTATTTTCAGCGTTGCAAACATGATGCAGCCAGGAACGCTAGAACATGATGATCCTGCTGACTTCACGACTAAAGGTATTTCGTTCTTTATGACGTTGCCTTGTTATGGTCAAGCTGATCAAAACTTCAATGTGATGCTGAGTGCGGCGCAGAAAATTGCTGACGATATGGGCGGAAACGTGTTGGATGAGTCACGCAACTTAATGACACCAAACCGTTTATCTGACTACCGCAAGCAAATCAGAGACTTTATGACGGCATCGAATGCCTAGCCGTATTGTTTAGCCTTGTAAATAATCTATATTTATAGAAAAGGGCTCCTAAGGGAGCCCTTTTTGATATTTCAATCACGATAGAGAATGATATGAAAGAATCGATTCAAGTTACCTTAGAGCAGTTAAGAGAAACTCTGCATTATCACGCCGTTCGTTATTACGTAGAAGATAGCCCTGAGATCCCTGATGTCGAGTACGATCGATTAATGCAGCAATTGCTAAAGATCGAAGAAGAGAACCCGGAACTAGTGACAGTAGATTCTCCGAGCCAACGTGTTGGTGGTCAGCCTCTCGATGGTTTCACTCAAGTGACTCATGAGATCCCAATGCTTTCTCTGGACAATGCTTTCTCTGATGAAGATTTGGATGCGTTCAATAAGCGAATGTCTGATAGAGCGCCAACCGCTAACCTCAAGACTTTCTGTTGTGAACCTAAGCTTGATGGCCTTGCAGTTAGCCTACTCTATGTGAATGGTATTTTAGTTCAGGCTGCGACACGTGGTGACGGTGCGACGGGTGAAAACATCACTGAAAACGTGCGTACGATCAGCTCTATCCCACTTAAGTTACAAGGTGAAGGCTGGCCGCAGCGTATTGAAGTTCGTGGCGAAGTGTTTATGCCAAAAGCGGGTTTCGATAAGTTGAATGAGATGGCGTTGAAGAAAGGCGAGAAAGTATTTGTTAACCCACGTAATGCCGCCGCAGGTAGCCTGCGTCAGCTTGATTCCCGTATTACTGCGAAACGTCCGCTAGCTTTCTACGCATACAGTGTCGGTGTTGTACAAGGCGCTGAGCTATCAAATAGTCACTACGAACGCTTTTTACAGCTTAAAGGTTGGGGCTTACCTATGTGCCCCGAGACTAAGCAACTGAGCTCTCTCGAAGACGTGAAAGCCTATTACCAAGATATTATGACTCGTCGTGATGCTCTGGCTTACGAGATTGATGGCGTTGTTATCAAAGTCGACGATATCGCGGCTCAAGAAGTGCTTGGTTTTGTTGCTAGAGCGCCACGTTGGGCAATTGCTTATAAGTTTCCAGCTCAAGAAGAGATTACACTGCTCAATGACGTTGAATTTCAGGTGGGCCGTACTGGCGCTATTACGCCGGTTGCTAAACTTGAACCTATCTTCGTTGGTGGCGTGACGGTCAGCAATGCCACTTTACACAATGCCGATGAGATTGCGCGTTTAGGCGTGAAGGTAGGCGACAGCGTTATTATTCGCCGTGCAGGTGACGTTATTCCACAAATAGTGGCTGTTGTACTAGATCGTCGCCCTGAAACGGCTAGAGACATTGTTTTCCCTGATGCTTGCCCAGTATGTAGTTCTGCGGTTGAGCGTGTAGAAGGTGAAGCTGTAGCGCGTTGTACTGGCGGTTTAGTCTGTCAGGCGCAGCGTAAAGAAGCACTTAAACACTTTGTTTCTAGAAAGGCGCTAGACGTTGATGGACTGGGCGTGAAAGTTATTGAGCAGCTTGTGGACCGTGAAATGGTCGAAACACCTGCTGATTTATTTAAGCTAAGTGCTGGCGTGATTACTGTTCTTGACCGAATGGGGCCTAAATCGGCACAGAACGTCGTGAGTGCGTTGAATAAAGCTAAAGACACAACGTTAGCACGTTTCCTCTATTCACTCGGTATTCGTGAAGTCGGTGAAGCGACGGCTATGAACTTAGCTCAACACTTTAAGACGTTGGAACTGGTTCAAGCAGCTACTCATGAACAATTAGTTGAAGTGTCAGATATTGGTGACATCGTTGCTAGCCATATCACCAGCTTCTTCTCACAAGAGAAAAACAGAGCGGTCGTCGATCAGCTGATAGAGCTAGGTGTGAATTGGCCAATCATCAAAGAAGCTGCCGATGACCAAGAGCTACCATTAGAAGGTAAAGTCGTTGTGTTAACAGGCTCATTGTCGCAATTAGGTCGAAGTGAAGCTAAAGCTGCGTTACAAGCATTAGGTGCGAAAGTGACGGGTAGCGTATCGAAGAAAACGGACATCTTGTTTGCCGGTGAAGCTGCGGGTTCTAAATTAACTAAAGCACAAGATTTAGGTATCGAAATAAGAACAGAAGAAGATCTAATAGCCCTTATTTCGTAAGTAAATACAGATAAAAAAAGCTCAAAGGCACTCATTTCAAGGGAGTGCCTTTTTTGTTTCTGATATAAAAATGAGGGCTTTTTAATTGTTGAGAATTTTGTTCCTATACGAACTCTAAAATCAGGACAGTGACGCTGCTCAACATTAATGAAATACCATTCTAGTTGTATCAAAAATGCGAGTCATATCTATTTTTACAAAGTGATAATTACCTCAAGTTGTTGAATTTATTGGTATTGATTTTGTTTTGGTGAGGATTTTTCTATTTATCGATCTGGATCACTAAGTACCTATTAAATTTGCACCAACTCATATTTTTTTAGATGAAAATTAAGTTCTCATTGATCTTTTTGAGGGCGAAGTTAGTCTTAATGCCATGGATGCACATGATGTGTATAACCAGAAAGGAAATAGAGAATTCAGAGTTTAGGGTTCTCAAACAAGAAAAGGTATTTCTCTCTACGGCGGCCAACTTTAGGCGGGGAATATTCAAACAGCTATATCCATTTTTAGGAGTTTTATTCCATGGAAAACAAAATTTTCAAACGTACTCTACTAGGTGCATCCGTTGCACTTTTATCGACAGGCGTAATGGCGAAAGAAGTTGGTATCAACTCTGATTTCAACGTTGACGTATACGGTGTTGCAGCTATCTCTCTAGTTAACTACAACACAACTGACAACAACGACTCTAGTACTGGTTACGCTGTAGAGAATGAATCTCGTATCGGCTTCCGTGCTCATAAAGAGATGTTTGATGACGTATTAATCACAATGCAGATTGAATCTGGCTACGTAGATAGCACAGACTGGGGTCATGGCGGCGTTTCAGGCGGTGTGCTTGGTTTCCGTGATACGTTCGTTGGTGCTTCTGGCTCTTGGGGTAACCTGCGTGTGGGTCGTGTTCTTACTCCACTATACGAAATCGTCGACTGGCCATTCTCTAACCCTGGTCTAGGTTCTGTATTCGATTGGGGTGGCATCAACGGTCACTACGATCGTCAATCTAACCAAGTTCGTTACGATTCAGCTAAATTTGGCGGTTTCTCTTTTGCAGCTTCTGTTGGTCGTGACGATAACGACAACGGTGGTGGTGCAGCAACTCGTGACGCAAACTTTGTTGGCGCAAGTGCTAAGTACAGCTTCGAGAAAGTAACATTAATGGGTGCGGTTGAATCTGGTACACGTGTAACTCCAGCTGTTGATGCTGGTTTTGAGTTTAACCCAGAGACGGGTATTGCAGACCCTGTAGCTGCTGCTGCGGAAATTAAAGACGATACATTTGCGTACATCGTTGGTTTTGAAGCTAGCCTACCTGCAGGTTTTGGTATTGCAGCTGCGTTTAAAGGCGAAGAGCTAGATAACGGCATCCGTAAGCAAACACAAGATTCTTACTCAATTATTGGTCAATACTGGAACGGTCCAATCGGCTTTAAACTGGGTTACGCAGCGAACTTAGAATCTGAACTTAACGGTAAGAAAGAAGCTAACTCAGACAGCAACACTATTTCTGGTCAGTTAATGGCTGTTCATAACGGTTTCGTACCTTACCTACGTGTAGCGGGTCGTACTGTTGGTGACGCTGATACAGATATCGTAACTCGCGTTGGTCTTGAATACGGTTTCTAAGCTAGAATCTTTAGCTTAAACAGTTAGATAAAAATCAAAACGCTGGTAAATTTTGTTTGCCAGCGTTTTTCCATAGTGAACATAAGGAATTAGTCATAATGAATAAAGTTAGTGTAGTTGTATTATCATTATTTTTGGGAGCTTGTAGTTCACTCGATTCACAAAGTAATTTTGCAGACTCAGTTGCTGATGTGCAGCCCAAAGGTGGTTACATTAAAGTAACCGGTCAATCTTACGTAGCAGAAAATAGAGCAAATGTAGGCGCAGACATTCTCAAGTCGTCGCTTTACTTTACATACAATAAAGAAGTAACACCAAATACTGCCCCAGAATCTTCAATTACTATGGACGTGAGTTACTTCCAAAGTTACAAAGAGTACGAAACGGTTAGTTTTTTTGGTAAAACGATAGAATTAGAAGATAGACAAGTACCAAGAGAAAGCTGCAGCGAACACTGCACAAAGACTCAATATATTAAATTTCCATTGAGCGAAGCTGACATCCAGCAAGCAAGAGAAAAGAACTTAGAATTTACACTTGATGGACAAAACTCAGTAATGAGTACAACTTTCATTGTGCCGAAAGCGTATATCGACACAATCTATAATGGCGCAAATAATCATACAGCTATGGCTGTTGCTCCAGTAGCGGTGCCTGTCGCGGCTGTGGTTGCTGAAGAACCAAAAGCGTCTCAAGCTCAAGAGATGGTTAATTATTGGTATGGTGAAGCAACAAAAGAAGAGCAAGCTGCAGTGACTGATTGGGCATTCAAGAACCGTAAGAACGCCAACCCAGCATCGCTAGAAGGCTCAAAAGAGATCGAAATGGTTTCATACTGGTTCAACAAGCTAGACAGTGAAGAAAAATCTCAAACTATGATTTGGTTGTTAGAGCAAGAGTAAGCCTTTAACGTTACGCCCTAACTATGTTTTTCAACCGCAGTATTGTATAACAGCAGTACTGCGGTTTTTCATTTTAGGCTTACAGGTAAGATTGTGAATATTGGTGAAGTAGCGAAGCGTGTTGGTACAACAGCGAAATCCATTCGCTTTTACGAAAGTAAAGGCATGATGAGCCCCCCACATCGTTCAGAAAACGGCTATAGGCAATACGGCGAGATTCACATCGAACAGTTAGAGTTTGTACTAAGAGCTAAAATGGTTGGGTTTACCCTTGATGAGTGTAAAGCACTGGTTGAATTGGCAATGAATCCCAATAGAGAAAGCTACGAGGTAAAAAAGAAGGCAACGCAGAAGTTAGACGAAATAGAGTTGAAGCTTGCTGAATTAAATAAAATGAAAGCTCAACTGCAATCTTGGGTTCATGACTGCCCTGGTGATGCTTCAACAGAATGCCCTATCTTAAACAATCTATCTGGCCGCAGTTAGGTTGTGTCAGTTATAAATAATTGTCAGGCCGCAATTATATTACTAGCCTGACTTTAGTCTCCTATCACAGCACTTTTCCGCCGTAATGTTTACATATCAGCAATGGTACGTGAGTGACTGCATTACCATCTGAACATTTTACAATAGGCCCCATGTTTCCATTACCAGGAGACTGACTACTCGCGAGAGCGCTTCCGAATGATAAGCTGAAAATAGCCGTTAGAATTATTAAAAAATGTCTCATACAAACTCCATTAGGTTTATCTCTGATTGAGATAAATGAAAGTATGGACAAGGAAAAGAAAATTTCAAAAATTGGACGGACTTAACATTTTTAATAATTATAATTAAGAGAGAGTCAGGCTAATTATTCATATATATCTTGGGTAAGAAATCTGGCTTTCTTATACCTTTTTAGCTTAATCAAACTTTTTAGCTTTACGAAATAAGAACTTATTTTTTTTTCAATTCAATCTATCGCAATGATAATTCGAATATTATTAAGGTTCAAAAATAGAGAAAGCCTGCATTTATTGAAAATGCAGGCTTCATATAGCTCTTGTTTATAAAGGTTCTATTATTAGAACGATTCCGTCTAAAGCGACAATCTTAATTTCGGTTCCAGATGGAATATCTTGACTGGCCTTTGCTGACCAAGAAGAGTCACCGAACTTAATTCGACAGCTACCTTTCTTTACGTCTTCACTTAAAATAACGGTTTGACCTACCAATTGTTTTTCTCTTTGGTTTAACTCTCGCCCTGCATCTGACTGCTTGTCATTAGACAGTTGTCTTCTCCACCACAACCAAGTGGTAATAAGAGAGAAGCTAGCAAAGGACAGCCATTGCATCTGCCAACCAATTGGTAATGCTCCTAATAGGGCACCGACCAGCATGGCAGATATGCCTATCCATAAAAAGTAACCAGCGGTTCCAACCAGTTCAAGTGCAAGCAGTGCTAGACCAAACGCTAACCAGTGCCAGTGGTTTACTTGTTCTAGTAATTCGACCATAAGTTAGTCCTTACTACCTTTGTCATTCTTATGTGCAAACATCTCCGCGATACCCGCTACAGAACCCATAAGGCCAGTTGCTTCGAGTGGTAGCATGATGATCTTGCCGTTTTCAGCTTGGCCTATAGATTTCAATGCGTCGGTGTAACCTTGTGCAATGAAGTAATTGACCGCTTGCATGTCACCTTGAGCAATTGCCGTTGATACCATTTCTGTCGCTTTCGCTTCTGCTTCTGCGGCACGCTCACGGGCTTCTGCTTGCAATATTGCCGCTTGCTTCTCACCTTCTGCTTTCAGGATCTCTGATTGCTTGTGGCCTTCTGCTTTCAAGATCTCAGCTTGTCGTACACCTTCTGCTTCTAAGATATCAGCACGTTTATTACGCTCGGCTTTCATCTGGGCATTCATCGCAGCAGTAAGGTCTGCTGGTGGCTGTACGTCTTTAATTTCGATACGGGTGACTTTTACGCCCCAGGGGTTTGTCGCTTCATCAACGATGTTCAGTAGCTTGGTATTGA
Organism: Vibrio sp. 10N.261.51.A3; assembly: GCF_041471965.1. Taxonomy (NCBI): domain Bacteria; kingdom Pseudomonadati; phylum Pseudomonadota; class Gammaproteobacteria; order Vibrionales; family Vibrionaceae; genus Vibrio; species Vibrio sp. 10N.261.51.A3. The sequence continues at coordinate 74,564 of NZ_JBFRPK010000005.1, read as the reverse complement.
TCATGTCACGCTGACTCAGCATCTCATCCAGTTCCATCGAGCCAAGCACAGTACGGATATTAGTGAGGGTTAAGTTACGGATCGCATGTTCAAGGTCATTCACTTCATAAGCTGCCTTAGGCGCGTCGATAACTTGAACAAAACAAACCGCATCGATAACCACATTTGCATTATCTTTGGAGATGACTTCTTGTGCTGGGATGTCGAGAACACGCTCCATCATGCTGATGCGCTGTCCAACTTTATCAATAAATGGAATGATTAAGTTAAGACCCGGTTTAAGGGTGTGTGTGTATCGCCCGAAGCGTTCAACGGTCCAGTTGTTGCCTTGTGGAACGGTTTTTACGCCAGCGAAGATAAATAACAGTGCGACGGCAGTAAAGACGCCGATAGTAATCAAGGTATCAATAGGCATACAAAATCCTTTGCAAGTTTGAGTTTTTGATAGTTCAGTATTGATACTGGCTCATATTTAAATTCTGAGCAAATTTATAAACGAGAAATGGGCCATAAATCATTGATTTTATGGCCCATTTTACATTCTATTATGCGATAAACTAATTGATTGAATTGTCAATTTTCGATGTTTAATCTACGGCTTTTTAGGTTTAACTAGTAAAGCAGAGAGTACAGTTGTCGACGGTACTTACTGGCAACTGGGTTACCTTGTCCAAGCGCACTCAAGATGTCCATGAACTCTTTCTTCATGTCACCATCGAGAGCATTAAGATCTTTGGCTAGGAAAGACCATAATAGATCCATAGCTTCTTCACTGCGGTTCACTTGGTGATATTGCAATGCTAATTCAGATGCTGTTTTAGCGTCGCTCGGATTTTGCTGAAGAGCGGCTTCTAATGCTTGTATTTCAGGGCTGTCTGCTGCTTGTTTATGAAGTTCAAGCTTTGCAACTAAGCCTTTGTAGTAGTTGTCTTGGTACTCAAGAGGGATAGTTGCTAGCTGAGTTTCAGCAAGGTCAAATTGTTGTGTTTCTAACAAACACTCTGCGATCGCCAGTTTTACTTCACCTTTATTCGTCAGCTCTGCTGGAAGTTGCTGCATTGCTGCTAGTGCCTGTGTGTGCTCGCCAGCTTGCATTTGCTCAAGAGCCTGACGCAAAGCAAGTTCATCTTGGCTAGGAAGGTGTTTGCTGAGCATATCGACAATAGCTTCTATGCTTTGAGGGCCACCGAGCCCATCGACTGGCTGACCATTAACAAACAGTGCAATAGTGGGCAGTGCTTGAACACCAAACTGGCTAGCAATAGCTTGCTCTTGTTCGCAATTGAGCAGGGCTAAGGTGAAGGCACCGTTGTATTGCTGAGTTAAAGTTTGCAGTTCAGGAATGACTTGGGCGCTCTCTTGGCTCATTGGTGCCCAAAAATGGATGAGTACAGGGGTCTGCATCGAACCTTCTAATACTTGACGAAAGTTCTGCTCATTAAGTTCAACAATATGCGGAGATTGCATTTACGTTCCTTGAGGTTTGTTTTGTGGATACGTTGCAAATATGGGGGGATTAGTCGGTAACTTCAAGATCTAACTCGGTTATCTCGGATAAAAAGAACCAAAAATAGAAAAACGCTATGCTTCGATGTTGATATAATTGTTATCTCAACATCGAAGGCATAGCGTTATCATCGAGGTAGTCAGTGAGGCGTTGCGTGAGATACTCAAAACAGAATAAACAACGTAATCGCCAGACCCACACCTACCCAATTAAGGCGGTTTAAAGTCATGAGATTTCCAGAGTAGAACCATCAATTGGGAATAACTGATGGGATAGGATAATCATGACATCTTATTGTTACGGAAAAATTACATCGTTACATTAAAGTTTGCGACTCTGCATTCAAAGTTAGTAATTTATGCAGCTTTTCTCAAAATAGGGTCTAGCAAGCGACTTGGTAGAATCCTTTTCAATACCGCGAACACTTTAGTCGGGGTCGTAACTCGGTATCTTAGCTTGGGTTTGTCGGCGGTGAGAGCATGGAATACCGGCTCAATACAACTTTCTGGAGGCAGGACAAAAGCGTTATTCGATGATTCTTTTTGGAGTCGATCTTTTTGTTGTTGGTAAGCGTCTTGGTGGGCGCTGCCAGAAATGTTGATCCATTTATTGAACGCTTTCAAGGCATTGGTTCTAAATTGAGTCTCAATTGGCCCTGGTTGCAGTAATGAGATCTGTATACCGCTGCCATGCAGTTCTAATCGTAAGGTATCTGTCCAACCCTCAATCGCGAATTTAGAAGCATTATAAGCACCACGATACTTCATGGCTGCAAAACCTAATACGGAACTGTTTTGTACGATTCGACCTTCGCCACGCTCGCGCATGTGCGGAAGGATCTGACAGACGAGATGATGCCAACCAAAGAAGTTGGTTTCGAATTGTTCTCTGAGTCCTTGGGTCGGTAAGTCTTCTAGCGCACCTGCTTGACCGTAAGCACCGTTATTGAATAATCCATACAATCCATTAGGTGCGAGATCAATAGCAAGCTTGGCGCCATGCTCAATACTTTCTTGGTTGGAAAGATCTAATTGAATACAGGTGAGGCCTTCATCTTGAAGGCGTTGAACATCTTGTGGATCACGACAAGATGCAATGACATGAAAACCACGCTTTTGAAGTGCATGAGCACATGTATAGCCAATACCTGTTGAGCAACCGGTAATCAGAATCGACTTGTTCACACTTAATCCTTTATTAGAGTCTCTATCGCTCTAGGGTAAAGAATTAGTCTTGATGTTGTAACAAGTTTTTTAGTGCTGGCTCGATTCTTGAGTAACTAAAGATGAATCCCATCTCAGTGAGTTTCTTCGGCTTGGAGCGAATGCTGTCAAATAGCAAACAAGATGATTCCCCCATGAGAATCGACATTGCCCATTTCGGCGTGAATAAGAAATGCGGTCGGCCTAATTGTTTCGCTAACGTGCTGCTGAACAGTTTGTTGGTCACAGGGTGAGGGGCACACATATTGAATTCCCCTTGAGCGTGGGGGAGTGACAACAAGTGATTGATGGCTCTCACCATATCGAGAATGTGAATCCATGGCATGTACTGCTCACCTGAACCTATTGGACCACCGACGCCGAGTTTATAAGGCAATAGCATCTTCTTGAGTGCGCCGCCATTCTCGCCAAGTACAACCCCTGTTCGCAGTAGTATCACGCGTGTGCTTTCTGATTGTGCTCTCTTGGCTATCTTTTCCCAGTGGGCACAGACTTTATGAGGAAAGCTTTCATCTTCTACTTGCAGTGACTCGTCAAACGGGTGCTGCTGTTGATCGCCATAGTAACCCACGGCTGAACCGCTAATAAAAGCGTGTGGCGGGTTGCTACTGGCATGAATTAATTCGACCAGCTTTTCAGTGATGTGCCAGCGGCTGTTACAGATCCTCTCTTTTTGTTCTGTACTCCAACGCTTATCGGCAATCGGCTCACCCGCGAGGTTGACCACCACATCAAAGTCATTGAGATCACTGAGCTCATCAAGGGATTGAATGTAATGAAGGTTGTTCTGGTTGAGGTGATTTAGGTTTTGCTTCGCATTTTCAGGACTCCGCGTCAGCAATGTCACGTCGTCAGTGTTCCAACTCTTGACCAATTCAGAGCCAATAAATCCAGTACCACCCGTTAACAATATCTTCATACCAATCTCCCTATTAAACATAATTATAGACATGGCTTGTTTTTAGTCGCCAATCAATACGAAAAAATCACTATAACGATCATAAGGTTTCAATCGTGTGATGCCCAAATTACGCCTTTTTCAATTTACAAAGGAGTGAAATTAAATTCATCAAGTCAGGATGTGTACCGTCATCACACTTATGCACTTTACTCGGATATGTTACCAACTGCGTAATATTTGTCACATAAGCAATGATAAGGATTTGCCATGATTATTATTAATTCATAATCAGCGACAAGGAATTGCGATGACGGCGGTGCTTGCTTTGTTTCGATCCATGTTAGGTAGCCTGAGGGATCTATTGCCAATCGTGGCGGTAATCGCTTTCTTCCAGCTTGCTGTCTTACAAGAGCCACTTCCTCATCTTTTATCTATTCTGACTGGCTTAGTGCTCGTCGTTTTTGGACTCACTTTCTTTATCTTTGGCCTTGAAATGGGGTTGTTTCCAATTGGCGAATCGATGGCTCAAGCATTTGCCAGAAAGGGGAGTGTGTTCTGGTTATTGATCTTCGCTTTTTGTTTGGGTTTTGGTACCACCATAGCCGAGCCAGCGTTAACCGCAGTCGCTGCCGAAGCCGCAGAAGTGGCAGCTGAGGGAGGTGTAATCCCCAATACGTTAGATGAAATGGAGCAGTATGCCAATGGCCTGCGCTTTACTGTGGCACTGTCAGTCGGTATCGCTATTTTACTCGGTGTGCTGAGAATCTTAAAAGGTTGGCCAATCCAGTACATGATCATCGGTGGATATATTGGAGTGGTCGTGCTCACTGCATTTGCTCCGGAAAACATCATTGGAATTGCGTATGACTCTGGTGGAGTAACGACATCGACGATCACCGTCCCATTAGTAACTGCGTTAGGGGTGGGTTTAGCCTCGGCAATTAAAGGGCGTAATCCGATGATAGATGGTTTTGGGTTGATCGCGTTTGCTTCGTTGCTGCCGATGATGTTTGTCATGGTGTACGGGATGGTGGTGACATGATCAGTGTTCAACAATTTATCGACACCTTTCTCGGCACTGTGATGGATGTGATCCCGATTGCGATCATCATCTTCGGTTTTCAGTTGGCGGTATTACGAAAGCCAGTCAATAACCTAGCCAAAGTGCTGATCGGTTTCTTCTACGTCATTCTTGGCTTATCACTCTTTTTGATGGGATTGGAGCTCGCGTTATTCCCTCTAGGGGAGACGATGGCAATGCAACTCACCGAGCCAAGCTTTTTGACTGAGTTTAAGATCAGTTCTGGTCTTGCTTTGGTTTGGTTTGATTATTATTGGGTTTACCTGTTTGCGTTTTGTATTGGTTTCAGCACCACGATAGCCGAGCCTTCTTTGATAGCTGTAGCGATTAAGGCGAACCAAGTTTCCGGTGGCAGTATCAGCGTCAATGGGCTGAGGATCGCCGTGGCATTGGGCGTTGCTATCGGTATCTCACTGGGCAGCTACCGTATCGTTGCGGGTGACCCGATCCACTACTACATCATTTTTGGTTATGTCGTCGTGGTCATTCAAACCTTTTACGCCCCAAAACTCATTATTCCATTGGCCTACGATTCGGGTGGCGTCACTACATCAACGGTGACAGTCCCTTTAGTGACGGCGCTCGGGCTTGGACTCGCTTCAACCGTACCAGGAAGAAACCCTGTTATTGATGGCTTTGGGTTGATCGCCTTTGCCAGCTTATTTCCCATCATTTCAGTGATGGGCTATGCCCAAATAACACAATGGTTAAACCGTTTACACACCTCTAAGGAGAGCAAAGATGCGCTTTAAACTTATCTTAGCGTTTGTAGAAGAGAGCAAGACTGACACTGTGCTCGATGCCGCGCGTGATGCGGGCGCGACTGGAGCAACGGTGATTAACAACGCCAGAGGGCAAGGCTTAAACCAAAAAACCACCTTCTTTGGCCTAACGCTAGAGGTACAAAAAGATGTGTTGCTGTTTGTGGTTGAGGAACACTTAGCGAGGCATATTCTTGAAACTATTGGCGAAGTCGGTGAGTTTGACCAGGAGTCAGGACAAGGTATAGCGGTGCAGATCGATATCGAAGACGCAGTCGGGGTTGCGCATCAAGTCGAGACGTTAACAAAGGTTGTGGAGGATGAGCTATGAGTACCAGTGAAAAGATCCGAGTAGGCGATGTCATGGCCAATACGTATGTGATTATCGATGGGCTAACCACGGTGTTAGAAGCGATAGAGATGGCTAAAAAGCACAAAGTGAAGGCAATCATTGTCGATAAACGCCACGAAGATGACGAATACGGCATCGTATTGATGAATGACATTGCCAAGAAAGTACTGGCTAAGAACCGATCTCCAAAGCGAACCAATGTTTATGAGATCATGACCAAGCCAGCGCTAAGCGTGTCTGCTGAGATGAACGTAAAGTATTGCGCTCGCCTGTTTGAACGCTTTGGTATCAGTCGTGCGCCAGTAGTTCGTGATAACAAGATAGTCGGTATGGTTAGTTACAATAATATCGTGATCAATGGTATGGCGAGAGATGACGTGTAGCATTTAGATACGTACAATAGGCTCATAAATTTTATGGAGAAGTACGTGTGAAATTATTTTTTGCTTCAGACCTACACGGTTCGCTGCCAGCAACAGAAAAGGTATTAGAACTCTACCAAGCATCTGGTGCGCAATATTTAGTTCTATTGGGTGACATTCTGAATCATGGACCAAGAAATCCGATTCCAGAAGGATACAACCCGCCGGCGGTTGCAGATAAGTTGAATGCGTTTTCTCAAGAGATCATTGCCGTTCGTGGTAACTGCGATAGCGAAGTGGATCAGATGTTGTTGTCTTTTCCAATGATGATGGATTACTCGTGGGTGCTATTAGAATCAGGCCAGCGTATCTTCCTAACGCATGGCCATTTGTACAACACCAATAAACGCCCTGCGTTGAAGGCGGGCGATATCATTGCACACGGTCATACCCATATTCCTGTCGCCGAATACCAAGATGACATCTTTATCTTTAACCCTAGCTCGGTGACATTCCCACGAGAGGGACACGCGGCAAGCTATGGCATCTATGAAAACAATACCTTCAAAGTCATTAGCCTTGAAGGTGATGTTCTCGTGAGTGGTCAGCTTTAAATCATTGGATCGGCCGTAAAAGGGCTTATTTTGAGTCCACGTGGCCGAGATCTCTGTCTGGAGCAATGATGTTTCGTACTCTTTGCTTCAGAACTTTCGCCTCTGGAAAACCGTCATCTGCTTTTCTTTCCCAAATCTGCACACCATTACAAAAGATTTCGAACCTGCCTCCTGTGTCTGGGTGTAAGCTCACTTGTTCAATTTCTTCGCTGAAGGTATGCAGTAGCTCTTGGCATAACCAACTAGAGCGAAGCATCCAATTGCATTGACGGCAATAGTGTATCGCGATTGTGGCTTTTGTTGCTGTCTCTTTCGCTGGCGCCAGATTAGGTTGTTCCGTTTTCATGGTTAATCCTTAAAATGCTACATCCGTAATTTGATACCAGCGGCTAACAAAAAAGGGGCTTCATGCCCCTTTTTTCTATTGGTTTACCGTTTCATGGTATTCAGCTATTCATAAACAGTAAATAGCGATCCAATCTTAGTTTGAAAACAATACGGTAGAACCATGATTTAAGCTAGTCAGTAGCAGTGCCTTCGGGTTAACAATATCTATGCGGCGGCTTTGCTCTGCGTCCATCTTAATGACTTGAGTGATCAGCTCTAGCTGTTCTTCTGAAAAGTCTTGGCGCTGAGCCGAGGTCACATCTTTAAACTCCGTTGGCGAAATCAGTAAGTAGTTATCGTTAATATCCCACTGACCCGTTTCAGAGATGTTGATGACATTCGCAGGCTCAGTTTGATTACCGTAAAGTCTAACCACTGACATTCTTAAATATGTACCATTTGGTAGGTATTTCGCATTCGATGATAGTTCAACTCTACGAAGTGGGCCTATTGAGTCAGCTTGCTTGTTATCGCTAATCAGCGTCACCATTCTCGACTGCCATTCATGCTGAGTGAGCAAGCGCTCTACTTTTGCATTGCTGCTCCAATATAGCCAACCACTCAAAAATGCCGATAGAACCAGTAAGATAATCGATACTTTTAATTTCATGTTACTTACCACCGTTACAAATGTCGTTTACATCCGACTGGTTTGCGTAAATTCTTAGGGTTACATTTTCGCTCGAGTAATCTTGCGGGTGAATGTAATTGAGGGCAAGGTTATTGGTTTGTCCTCCTGTAGCGATCACTTCAGCCGGCTTTAACACACCAGTGTGACTCGTGTTGTAACTTAATACACACTTTTCTATTGCTGGCAGCCAACTGCTGAGGTCTGGGTGGTTAACCGGTGATTGAACCTTTACACCATCCACTTCAGTCAAAACCGTGAACTCGGACTCCACCGGGGTAGTAAACGTTAAAACGAGAATCGGCATGATGAAAGCGGCAAGCAGTAACCAAAATGTTAACCATTTATTGGTGCTTTTAGCCGGAGCTACAACAGGAGCGGTTGCTGGTTCTACTGCCACTTTAGTTTGTTGAACTTTTGTAATTGGCTCAGGTTCAAATGTGTCAGTGATTGCTTGTTCAGTCGCTGCAGGCGTTGCAAACGTTAGGATAGGTTCAACGTCATTTTCTGCAATTTCAGCGGCTACTGGCTGATCATTTGATGACAGTGGCGCAGAGCGCTCAACGGTCGCAATAAATTGGTAACCGCGCTTCGGTACTGTCTTTACGAATTCAGGAGATTTAGTCGAGTCTTTGAGCATCTTTCTCAGAGTCGATACGGCTTGCGTTAAGCTTGAGTCATCCACCTCAAAGCCTTGGTCTCGCCAAACATACTCATGCAATTCATTACGAGTGATAACTTCATTAGGCCTTTCTGACAGCATCAAGAGAATGCGGCTTTCATTGCTACCAAGACGTACGACTTCACCGTCGCTCATTTGATCGACAAGTGAATTGCTGTTTGGGTCGAATACGAACCGTTGTGCGAGAATAAACTTTGTGCCGATATTACTCATTGAATTCTTCTATTTTGGATTGTTTTGGGGGGCGAAATAGACAAATCTCAGGTGAAGTTCCGTTAATTCTTCACCAAATCATGGCTTATTTTATGTTCTTTTATATTTATCAGGCTCAAGGATAATAAAAACAGATAAAAAAAACAGTGTTTTTATGATTTTTGACCTTGAATTTACATTTGTCATCCTCATGTTAATGAACAGAAGAGTGGCATCAAGTGTTACGCCCCTATGATTATTCAACATAAAGTATAGATGTTTTGGAGTAAAAATGAGCGAAACGGCAACGCAAAATAAAGAGACTCGTGGCTTTCAATCTGAAGTAAAACAACTACTTCATCTAATGATTCACTCACTGTATTCAAATAAAGAAATCTTTCTACGTGAGCTGATCTCTAACGCATCTGACGCGGCTGATAAGCTTCGTTTTCAAGCTCTATCGAACGGTGACCTTTACCAAGGTGATGCAGATCTAGGTGTAAAACTTTCTTTCAACGCGGAAGCAAACACGTTAACCATTTCTGATAACGGTATCGGTATGAGCCGCGACAACGTTATTGAGCATTTAGGTACGATTGCTAAGTCAGGCACTGCAGATTTTTTCTCAAAGCTGTCTGAAGACCAAAGCAAAGACTCTCAACTGATTGGTCAATTTGGTGTGGGTTTCTATTCTGCATTCATCGTCGCAGACGCGGTAACGGTTCGCACACGTGCAGCTGGCCTGCCGAACAATGAAGCTGTTCAGTGGCACTCTGCAGGTGAAGGCGATTACACAATCGAAGACATCACTAAAGAGTCTCGTGGTACTGACATCGTTCTGCACATGCGTGAAGACGGTAAAGAGTTTTTAAATGAGTGGCGTCTGCGTGAAGTGATTGGTAAATATTCTGACCACATCGGCATTCCTGTTTCTATCTTCACAGCAGTGAAAGATGACGAAGGTAAAGACACCGAAGAGAAACATTGGGAACAGATCAACAAGGCGCAAGCACTTTGGACTCGTAACAAGTCTGATATCGAGAAAGAAGAGTACCAAGAGTTTTACAAACACGTATCTCACGACTTTGCTGATCCACTAACCTGGAGCCACAACAAGGTTGAAGGTAAGAACGATTACACAAGCCTGCTTTACATCCCAGCGAAAGCACCTTGGGACATGATGAACCGTGACCACAAGAGTGGCTTGAAACTTTACGTGCAGCGTGTATTCATCATGGATGACGCAGAGCAGTTCATGCCATCTTACATGCGTTTCGTTCGTGGCTTGATTGACTCAAACGATCTGCCATTGAACGTGTCTCGTGAAATCCTGCAAGACAACAAGGTAACTCAGTCTCTTCGTGGCGCATGTACCAAGCGTGTACTGACTATGCTTGAGCGCATGGCGAAGAATGACAATGATAAGTACCTAGAGTTTTGGAAAGAGTTCGGCCTAGTATTGAAAGAAGGCCCGGCTGAAGATATGGCGAACAAAGAGAAGATCGCTGGTCTACTTCGTTTCTCGTCAACGGAAGTGGATTCTGCTGAACAAACCATCAGCCTAGAATCTTACGTTGAGCGCATGAAAGAAGGCCAAGATAAGATTTACTACCTGACAGCAGATAGCTACGCTGCCGCTAAAAACAGCCCGCACTTGGAGCAGTTCAAAGCTAAAGGTATTGAAGTGGTTCTAATGTACGATCGTATTGATGAGTACGTAATGAACTACCTGACTGACTTCGACGGTAAACAGTTCCAATCGATCACTAAAGCAGGCTTAGACCTAAGTAAGTTTGAAGGTGAAGAAGAGAAAGAGAAGCAAAAAGAGACAGAAGAAGAGTTCAAATCTGTTGTTGAGCGTACTCAATCTTACCTAGGTGGTCGTGTTAAAGAAGTTCGTACGACCTTCAAGCTAGCAACGACACCTGCGGTTGTTGTGACTGACGACTTCGAAATGGGCACGCAAATGGCGAAGCTTCTTGAAGCTGCGGGTCAAGCGGCACCGGAAGTGAAGTACATCTTCGAGATTAACCCTGAGCACGCACTGGTTAAACAGATGGCTGACGAAGCAGACGAGCAAGCGTTTGGTCGTTGGGTTGAGTTGCTACTTGGTCAAGCGATGCTGGCTGAAAAGGGCTCAATGGAAGATCCGTCACAATTCTTGGGTGCAATCAACGAGCTACTAACAAAGCGTTAGTCTTTCGACTTTAGGTTAAGCCAACAATTACAATAAAAAGCTCGCAAATGCGGGCTTTTTTTTATGAACGTCGTTGAAAATTGACCTAACGTGGTCGACGTCACCGTTATCGTCACAACAAATGTTGTCGATGCATTCTTTAGTCGTAAATTCAGCCAAATTGAATATTAATGTGATAGAATGCTCGACCTAATCAGCTGGGGCTAGGAAGCTACTATCTCCAGTTGTATGATTTTTAAACGTTATACCGAAACTTACCGTTTTGCTTCTGTTCACAGTTTTGCTTAGCCTCAATGGTTACTTAACGCTTTCTGTTCATCCTAAAAATGAGCAAGAATGGAGGGATAGTGAGCTTCGGTATAAATCATAATTTTATAAGAGGATTAAACATGCGCATCATTCTTCTAGGTGCTCCTGGCGCGGGTAAAGGTACTCAAGCTAACTTCATCATGAACAAATTTGGTATCCCTCAAATTTCAACTGGTGACATGCTACGTGCTGCTATCAAAGCGGGTACTGAGCTTGGTAAGCAAGCAAAATCAGTAATCGACGCTGGTCAGCTAGTTTCTGATGAAATTATCCTTGGTCTTATCAAAGAGCGTATCGCTCAAGATGACTGTGAGAAAGGTTTCCTACTAGACGGTTTCCCACGCACAATCCCACAAGCTGATGGCCTAAAAGAAATGGGCATCGCTGTTGATTACGTTGTTGAATTCGACGTAGCTGACGATGTGATTGTTGAGCGTATGGCTGGTCGTCGTGCTCACCTTCCTTCAGGCCGTACATACCACACTGTGTACAACCCGCCTAAAGAAGAAGGTAAAGATGACGTAACTGGCGAAGAGCTAGTTGTACGTGATGACGACAAAGAAGAAACAGTTCGTGCACGTCTAGGTGTATACCACGATCAAACAGCTCCGCTAATCTCTTACTACGGTAAAGAAGCTGAAGCAGGCAACACTCAGTACCTTAAGTTTGACGGTACTAAGCAAGTTGCTGAAGTTAGTGCAGAACTTGAGAAAGCACTAGCATAATTGGCTAACAGCCAGTTTTAGAATTTGATATATTGGAAGCGACCTTAAGGGTCGCTTTTTTTGTTTCAATTTTTAGTACGATACCAATCTATATAACTTGATTGCACATGATTCAGAACGGTTCAGACCCGACGGCAGTGGCTAGCAATTGAGAGTGGATGTTGTGTATCTCATATGAAGAATGATTATTCAGACTTTCATTGAGGCGCAATGATCTTAAACTTATGCAGATTAGTATATTACTTTCCAGAAAATCACATATTGGTCTCAGGTATCTATGGAAAATAATAAAAAGCAGGGCGTTTTACTGGTGAACTTAGGAACGCCAGATTCTGCGACCCCCGCTGGCGTTCGTCGATTTTTGAGTGAGTTCTTGCACGACAAGCGAGTAGTAAACCTAACTCGTTGGCTTTGGTGTCCTATTCTGCATGGGGTGATTCTTCCTATTCGTTCACCTAAGGTTGCGAAGCTATATCAGTCGGTTTGGATGGATGATGGATCACCTTTGCTCGTTTACTCGCAGAGACAAGCGGAAAAGCTAGAGAAAAAATTAGAGATGCCGGTTGCATTGGGAATGACCTATGGTAACCCAAGCCTTAAGACGGGTATCGAACAACTGATGGAGCAGGGCGTTGAAGACGTTATTGTATTGCCTTTGTACCCTCAGTACTCAGGTACAACGACAGCGGCTGTTTCTGATGGCTTAACCAAAGCTTTTAAGCAGATGCCTGTAATCCCAAGCTATCGCTTTATTCGCGATTACTATTCACACCCGAGCTATGCCAAAGCACTGGCTGAAAGCGTTCGCAGTCATTGGGATCAAAATGGCAGAGCTGATCACTTGGTTTGTTCGTTCCACGGCATTCCGAAGCGCTTAGCTGATGAAGGCGATATCTATCCACAGCACTGTGAAGCAACGACAAAACTGCTTGCAGCAGAGCTAGGTTTATCTGAAGAAGACATCACCATGACCTACCAATCTCGATTTGGTCGAGAGGAGTGGTTGAAGCCATACACTGATGAGACGCTTGAATCACTGCCAAACAAAGGCATCAAGAAGATCGATATCATGGCGCCTGCATTCTCGGTGGATTGCTTGGAAACATTGGAAGAGATTTCAGACCAGTGTAAAGAGACTTTCATCGAAGCTGGTGGCTCAGACTTTAGCTACATTATGTGTCTGAACGACAGAGACTCACACATCGACATGATGGCTGAACTAGTGGCGCTTCATCGCTAACTGATATGGCGATTGAATAGATAACAAAAGGGCTGCTCATTGAGCAGCCCTTTTTGATCTTGATGTTTCTTCTTGAAATCGATCTAGCTATTAAGCGACCGAAGTTTCTGCTTTTGGTTCTGCTTCAAGCGTCATGTTGGTTTCTACACCGTGCATCCATGATACAAGCTTACCAGCACAAAGCAGCAGTAATATGGCACTCACCGTTGCTGTGATAGCAATACCACTGAAGATTGACATAGCACCAAGCTCACCAACGTGAGAACCGACCAGGCCTGCCACGTAGTTTGCCACCGCATTGAAGCCAAACCATGCACCCATCATCAATGATGCTAGGCGAAGCGGAGCTAACTTAGTGACCAACGACAGGCCAATAGGCGATAGACAAAGCTCACCAAGGGTATGGAAGAAGAAAGCACCGACTAGCCATAGCATTGATGTTTTCACGGTTAGGTCACCGCCTTGCTCCATTACCGCGCCCATCATGCACACAAAGCCCAGTGCTAAGAAGAACAATGCCATTGCAAACTTAACAGGAGAGTTGGGTTCACGCTTACCCAGTTTCACCCAGAACGCAGCAATGATTGGAGCAAGTGTAATGATGAAGAATGGGTTCAAAGATTGGAACCACGCAGCAGGAACTTCAAAGCCACCAATCATACGGTCAGTATATTGTTGAGTGTAGATGTTCATTAGGCCGCCAGCTTGTTCAAAGCCCGCCCAGAAAACAATCACGAACAGACCCATGATAAGAATCACTTTTAGTCTGTCGAACTCTTCTTTGGTCAGTGGCGCTTTTTCTTTAGATTTGTTTAGTGCTTTCGCTCTTGCAGCAGCAGGTACAGAACCGATGTTGCCCAACCAAGACTGAGCCATTGTCACTTGCATGATCAAGCTAATAACCATACCAATACCAGCGGCTAGGAAACCTGCTTTCCAACCGAATGAATCGACAGCAGCACCTGAAATTAAGCCACCAAGCAGCGCACCTAAGTTGATGCCCATGTAGAAAATGGTGAAAGCACCGTCACGGCGGTTATCGCCTTCTTGGTACAGATCGCCAACCATGGTTGAGATGTTCGGCTTAAACATACCGTTACCACTGATTAGCAGAGCTAAACCAAGGTACAGCGCGTTCACTTGGTCTAAACCGATGAAGCCGTTAGGTAGAGCCATTGTAAATTGGCCAAGTGCCATCAATACACCGCCAATCATAATTGATTTACGCTGACCTAGGTAGTTATCGGCAATCCAGCCACCAATTAATGGTGTGATGTAGACTAAGCCGGTGTAAATACCGTAGAGATCGAGTGCGTCTTTCGTTGACCAACCCAGTCCACCGTTGAGGGTAGTGTCAGTCAAAAATAAGACAAGGATGGCACGCATCGCATAGTAAGAGAAACGTTCCCATAGCTCTGTGCTAAAAAGTAGAAATAGGCCTCTAGGGTGGCCAAAGATGTTGTGGTTGCTTGGCATAAGTTTTACTAATTTTAGGTATTAAAAGATTTTATAGTCATTCATGTATACACAGTGGGATAAAAGTCTGCAATAGACTTATTTTATGGTCACGACAACTTGGTTTAACTAAGATGTTGATATTAAATATCTTTATTTTTAATGTTGCCCATTTTAGATGTGCTGCAAACTAATTTTCCAGATTTGAGTTGGTTGGTTAATAACCTTCATTAAAGTTGTGTTGAATTAAAATCTTTAGATATATTGCTCTGGTGTATCATTTTGAGTTTTAAGGGAGTGGCATGCGCATTAGGTGGGGCATACATATGCTTACAACAATGAGTCTTTTGATCTCTAAATGATCTCTGTACAATGCTTAACCACTCCGACACCTATAACTTTTTGTTGATAAATTGGTCTGCTACGCATTATTTTTCGTTAGCAACGATTCATTTTATTAATGGTGATTTAACCGTTTTAGGCATGTGGTAAAATATCTAAAAATATAAAATGGCTAGTCAAATGAAACGTTGGTATTTGCTTTACTGTAAGCGTGGTGATCAAAAACGCGCTCAGCAGCACTTAGAGAATCAGGGGGTAGAGTGCTTTTACCCTCAAATAGAAGTCGAAAAGGTGGTGAGAGGGAAAGAAAAGCAGGTCAAAGAACCGCTGTTTCCGTCTTACATCTTTGTTCGCTTCGACTATGAGCAAGGTCCTAGCTTCACGACCGTTCGTTCAACACGTGGCGTTGTGGACTTTATTAAGTTCGGTTCACTGCCGCACGAGGTCCAAGGAGACTTGGTGTTTGAACTTAAAGAGTTTGAGAAGTGCTGCAGTAACGAAGTGGAAGATTGTTGTGTTGAGTTTGAATCTGGACAGGTAGTTAAGATTCAGAGTGGCCAATTTGCTGGGGTTGAAGCTATTTTCGATCAGAAAGACGGTGAGGCTCGATCGATTATGCTGGTGAAAATGATCAGCCAAGTCGTTCCAATCAGTATTGAGAACGAAGCACTACAAGCTCGCGCATAACTGCAGTAATAAAAATAGGCTTAAAACAAAAGGCGCATAATGCGCCTTTTTTAGTCTTTAGGGTTTGTTCAAAACGCTCTAAGCGTTGTAAGCATCGTTGTGAACGGCTTGTACTGCACGGCCTGATGGGTCGACACAGTTTTTGAATGACTCATCCCACTCAATCGCTTTCGCTGATGAACAAGCAACTGAAGGACCACCAGGTACACACTCTGCCGCAGATTCTAGAGGGAATAGCTCCTCAAAGATTTCACGGTAAGCATAACCTTCTTTGGTTGTTGGCGTGTTGTAAGGGAAACGGAACTTAGCAGCTTCCATTTGTTGATCCGTTACTTTTGCTTCAGCCGTTGCTTTCAATGTATCAATCCAATCGTAGCCAACACCATCAGAGAACTGCTCTTTTTGACGCCATGCGATTGAATCTGGTAGGTAGTCTTCAAAACACTCACGCAGGATGTGTTTCTCCATCTTACCGTTACCGCACATCTTATCTTCAGGGTTCAGACGCATTGCGACATCGATGAACTCTTTATCCAAGAATGGTACACGGCCTTCAACACCCCATGCCGCTAGCGATTTGTTTGCACGAGCACAGTCGAACATGCTTAGAGCAAGCAGTTTACGTACTGTCTCTTCGTGGAACTCTTTCGCGTTTGGCGCTTTATGGAAGTACAGGTAACCACCAAAGATTTCATCAGCACCTTCACCTGAAAGTACCATCTTGATGCCCATCGCTTTGATCTTACGAGCCAGCAAGTACATTGGCGTTGATGCACGAATCGTCGTTACATCGTAAGTTTCGATATGGTAGATAACGTCACGGATTGCGTCTAGGCCTTCCTGAATAGTGTAAGTCATCTCATGGTGCACAGTTCCGATCTTGTCCGCAACTTCACGAGCAGCGATAAGGTCTGGTGCGCCTTCAAGACCAACAGCGAACGAGTGCAGTTGTGGCCACCAAGCTTCAGATTGCTCATCATCTTCGATACGCATTGCCGCAAAGCGTTTTGCAACTGCTGAAGTAATTGATGAATCCAGGCCACCAGATAGAAGTACACCGTAAGGAACGTCAGTCATTAGTTGACGTTTAACGGCTGCTTCTAGCGCTTCAGTCAGTTCTTCTTTGCTTGTGCTGTTGCCTTGTACCGCAGCGTACTCGTTCCAATCGCGGATGTAGTAGCGTTGAGGTTCAGCATCTTTCGAAGAGTAGAAGCTACCTGGAGGGAATTCACTGATCGTCTTACATACTTCAACCAATGCTTTCATCTCTGAAGCCACGTAGTAGTTGCCGTGCTCATCGTAACCTTGGTAAAGCGGGATGATACCAATATGGTCGCGGCCCACTAGGTACTCGTCTTTCTCTTCGTCGTATAAAACGAATGCGAAAATACCGTTAAGCTCTTCTAGAAGGTCTGCACCCATCTCTTGGTATAGCGCTAGGATAACTTCACAGTCAGAATCAGTCTGGAACTGGTACTTATCTTCATAGCGTGCACGAAGTTCTTTGTGGTTATAAATTTCACCGTTTACTGCAAGAATGTGCTTTTTGTCTTGACTGTATAGTGGTTGAGCACCACTGTTCAAGCCAACAATAGCAAGACGTTCATGAGCAAGGATTGCTTTTTCACCAGCATAGATACCAGACCAGTCTGGACCACGGTGACGAAGCTTCTTAGACATTTCTAAAGCAATAGGGCGAAGTGTTGCGGCATCACTTTTAATGTCGAGAATGCCAAATACTGAACACATAGAACTTCCTCTTAAATAATTTCCAAATCAACTGCATTCAATTTGCCATTCTGGCTAAAAAAAGCAACCGGATGTGAGCAAAAAAATAATATAAAGGGTGTTCTGTTAGAAATTATCTAATTTTTATGTGCTTTTGGTGTGTGATGTTTAATTGCGGTTGGTTTTTTAAACAAAAACCTCTCAAAAGTGCGAAAAATTGGCAGTTTTGAGAGGTTTAGTTGAACACTGTCTAATACTAGATTTTATTGATATTTGGATTTAACTGTTCGCAAACGTGGCGAGCAAAACCACTACCAGCCTCGCTGTAAATGTTAAATGCCGCATCAACGCCATTCTCTTTCAGTGTTTCGAGTTGATCGGGATATTCAGCAATAGCCGCAATTTGGCCTTTAAAGTTACGTGACTTTAATTGTTCTAAAGCGGTTTGATTACCTTGGTGGTGAGGCATTGCCAAAATCACCAGCTTTACGTTTGCTGTATCTAGAATTCGCTCCCAGAAATCTGGGTCAGTCGCGTCGCCAGAAATCACGTTTCTGCCTTGGCTTCTGTGGTTGTGCGCGGCTTCTTCACGCACTTCTACACCTAGGCTGACCTTGCCATAGCGAGTACGTAATTCGTCATAAGCACCGGTACCAATTCGGCCCATACCTAGAATAAGCACTTGGGCACGACCAGGGTCAATTCGCTTATCACGTCGGTGAAGCTTTTCTGACGCATGCTCTTTTAGCCATTTACCTGACTGCTGATAAAGCTTATGACCAGCTCGGTTTAAAGGAGCAGCGATTAGAAAAGACAGTGAAACTGCAATGGCAACGGCAACTAAGATATCACCCGACATCCAACCCATCTTGAAGGCGAGACCACCAACGATGAGGCCAAACTCGCTATAGTTAAACAGTGATAGCGAGGCAAGTAGAGACGTTCGAACACGGAACTTGAAGCGGTTGAGTACCAAGAAGTAGAGAACACCTTTCACTGGCAGCATCAGCAAGAACAAGATTGCGAGCATAAAGCCTTGAATGGTTGGTTGCTCTGACAGACCAATATTCAAGAAGAAACAGACAAGGAAAAGTTCTTTAAGGTTAAACAGCGACTTTGATAATTCTGAGGCTTTTGGGTGACCAGCAAGTAACATACCTAGAACAAGAGCCCCCAAATCTGGTTTCACACCAACCAAATGGAATAAACCAGCACCGACGACTAATGCGAAGAAGATGCCGGAAAGAACCAGCATCTCACCGTGACCAACCCAATCGAGCACTTTGTAGAACAGTGGGCGTAATAAGGGTAGGGCAAACAGAGCAATTGCATACCACTCAGGTATTTTGCCCGTAGAAGCCGTTAAGAATACTACGGCGAAGATATCCTGCATGACCAAGATACCAATCGCTAACGTTCCGTAGGTCGCATTCATTTCGCCTTTCTCTTGCAGAGTCTTAACCGCAAATACAGTACTAGAGAATGAAAGAGCAAAACCGAGCAGAACGATCTGTTCTACCGACATGGCAGCTAGCGATGAAATACCTAAGAACTTAAAGCCAAACAGGGCGACGGCGAAAAACAGAGTGGACAAAAGGTTGTGGATTGTCGCGCCAGCCCAGATCTCTTTAGAGAATAGGGTTTTGATATCGAGCTTTAAGCCGATAGTAAATAGAAGCAGCGTGACACCAAGGTCAGCTAAAGTAATGATGGTGTCATTGGTTTCAAAGCCAAAGGCAAAAAGCCCAAAGCCTGCAACCAAAAAACCAACTAATGGGGGAAGGTGACACTTTAAAGCAATAAATCCTGCGATAAACGCAGTGGATATTAATATAAGTTCCATAACTTGTTGTTGTAGTTCCCTAGCTTAAAAAAACGGGCCGTGTTTATACAAACACGGCCCGCGGAAAATCAGAATTGTTTTCTCTAGTCTTCGAGAAGCTTCTGCAGTAACACGCCGTTAAGCATGGCGCGCTTAATCATAGCAAAAGCTCCCATCGTAGGATGTTTATCGATCTGTGATGCTACAATAGGCAGGCCGCTATGGAAAGTCGTTAACGACTGATTCTCTACATTGCGCTTAATTGCAGGAAAAACAATCTCTTGTGCCTTGGTAATATCACCAGCAATGATAACTTTTTGAGGGTTAAATAAGTTAATCGTCATCGCGATAGCCTTACCTAACTGGTTTCCTACTCGAACTAAGCTTTGCTTGGCTAGCTCATCACCATTAATCGCGTGGTCACAAACGTCTTGAATCGTAATATGCTCAAGCTCTGTTAAAGAAGACTCATAGCCTTGTTTAATCAGCTTCTGCACGCGTTCAACGATAGCTGGGTTTGCCGCTACTGTTTCAAGACAGCCGAAGTTACCACATTGGCATTGCTCGCCTAGCGGATCAATTTGGATATGACCAATTTCACCCACATTACGGTTATGACCTAGGAAAACCTGACCATTAACGATAATACCTGCACCTGTACCACGGTGAACACTGACCAAAATAGAATCTTGGCTATCTTTACTTGCACC
The DNA here is from genome assembly GCF_041471965.1 of Vibrio sp. 10N.261.51.A3. NCBI lineage: Bacteria > Pseudomonadati > Pseudomonadota > Gammaproteobacteria > Vibrionales > Vibrionaceae > Vibrio > Vibrio sp. 10N.261.51.A3. The sequence continues at coordinate 54,659 of NZ_JBFRPK010000005.1, read as the reverse complement.
GAAGTAGTGCTCAGCAAGCGCCATTCCACGAACATCGTTACCAACAAAACAAGCAACATGGAATGTATCGCGAATAATGTCGCTTAATGCGAGGTTATCGATGTCGGTATTCGGCATGTACTCAACAACACCGGTCGTTGGGTTAACCAAGCCTGGAAGCGTGACACCAATAGCAATCAGTTGATCGATCTTTGGTTGATGCTCAGCAATGAAAGCTTTGAGGTTATTGACCAAGCCTTGGGTAAGGTCTGATTGGTCTGAATAATTCAGGTCTTGCTGTTGGAAAGCCAATTCACGACCACCAAGGTCATGCAGGCTTATTTGAATGTAGTCTCGACCCAAACGCACAGCAACAGAATGAAAAGGCTCTACTTCTGTGGTTAGGGAGATAGCGCGTCTACCGCCAGTAGACGCTTGCTGCGCAACCTCTTTAATTAGGCCGCGCTCTAAAAGTTGGCGGGTAATTTTTGTAACACTTGCCGGTGCGAGTTGGCTTACATCAGCCACTTGTATACGACTGATAGGCCCCTGTTGGTCTATAAGTCGGTATACCGCCGCACTGTTTAGTTGTTTAACTAAGTCTACGTTACCTATTTGTCCGCCATTCATACTTAATTGTGCTCGTATTGTCCGTTAACAACAGTCGCTTTAACGTTAAAGTCTCGGTCAAATACAGCTAGGTTTGCAACCATGCCTTTTTTGATTCGACCTAGCTTGCTTTCTACACCGATAGCCGTAGCTGGGTATAGCGTAGCCATGCGAAGAGCTTCGTCTAAAGCGATACCAGCGTGCTCAACTGTATTCTGAACTGCTTCAATCATAGTCAGAGCTGAGCCGCCCAGTGTGCCGTTTTCATCAACACACTTACCATCACGGTAATATACTTTCTTACCGACAAAAATAAAGTATTCCATGTCAGCACCTGCAGGAGCTGTGGCATCCGTCACTAATACCAACTTTTCTCCCTTGATTTTATGCGCAATTCTGATGTTTGCGTAATCAACGTGGAAGCCGTCGGCAATAATGCCAGCGTAAACCTCAGGAGTATCGTAAATCGCGCCAACAACGCCAGGCTCACGACCAACCATCGGCGTCATTGCATTGAACAGGTGAGTGGCGAACGTGATACCAGATTCGAAACCTTGACGCGCTTCTGCGTAAGTTGCGTTGGTGTGGCCGATAGAAACGACAACGCCAGCTTTGTGCAGGCGTTCGATGTGTTCAGGGTCGTTAAGCTCTGGAGCCAATGTTACTTTTGCAACAAGGTCACGGTTCTCACAGATAAGCTCAATCATTTCGTTGTCAGATTTACGAATGTGATCGACGCTATGGATGCCTTTTTTCGCAACGTTTAGGTAAGGGCCTTCAAGGTGCAGACCTAAAGATTGGTTTTGGTACTGGTTATGGTATTCACGAGCTGCCGTAATAACCGCACGCATATCTTCGTCTGAAGAGGTGATAAGCGTTGGTAGGAAGCTAGTACAGCCAGATTTCAGGTTTGCTTTGTGCATGATCTGCATGGTTTCTGCAGTGATCTCATCGTTAAGCATTACACCGCCACAACCATTCAGTTGTAGGTCAATGAAACCTGGGCTTAGGTTTGCTCCGTCTAGGTCGCGAAGCTCGATTCCTTCTGGCAATTCAGAGATAGGACAGACTTTTTTGATCAGTTCGTTTTCGATTACAACAGCATGATCGGTTAGAACATCACTACCAGTGTAAATTTTACAGTTACTTAGCGCGTACATAGTCAGCTAATCCTTATTTCGTGAGATCTTTTAAATTCGTTCGTTACCTAAATGCGGACTTAGTTTGCGAGCATCATTTACGTAACGATTTATCTTTTATGGGCAAACGGCTTCAAAATGAGAAGCGATTTAAGTTGTTGAAAAAAATATGAATAATTGATTTTTATTATACATTTAGGTCCATCAATAATGATTATTCACGGTGCTCTATAAGCCCGGAGTTACCATCTTTTTGCCTAATGATTAGATTTGGATTTTATCCATAAATGTTCGTTTTTTTTAATGATAAAATAAGTTTTATGATCTCGCTAGCAAAAACCTCTGGATTTGGTAAAAACTGGTGATTAGGATCACAAATGGTAAGGTTTTAATTTGCGGAGCAAAATTAATTGAATACACTGAATAGGACTAAATTGAGCGACTAAAATAAGTTTCTCAAACGAATTCTAAAAAATCCTATAGGGGGAAACAACTGGTGAATATTCTAGGATATGCGCAGAAGCTTGGTAAGGCGTTAATGCTACCAATCGCAACGCTTCCGATTGCGGCATTGCTGCTACGTCTGGGTCAACCAGACTTACTCGATATCGCATTCATGGCATCTGCTGGTAACGCAATCTTCAGTCAACTACCATTATTGTTTGGTTTGGGTATAGCTATTGGTCTTTCTAAAGACGGTAACGGCGCAGCAGGTCTTGCTGGTGCAGTTGCTTACTTTGTTCTGACAGCAACCGCAACAAACATCGATGCTAGTGTAAATATGTCATTCTTCGGCGGTATCTTTGCAGGTATCATCGCAGGTCACTCTTACAATGCATTCCACGCGACTCGTCTTCCAGAGTGGCTAGCATTCTTCTCTGGCAAACGTCTAGTTCCTATTATGGCTGGTCTATTTGCTCTAGTTGCTGGCGCAATCTTTGGTGTTGTATGGCCTGCTGTTCAATCTGGTCTAGATGCACTTGCTCACGCAGTTTCAACGTCTGGCGCTATCGGTCAATTTGTTTACGGTACTCTTAACCGTGCACTTATCCCAGTAGGTCTACACCATGTACTGAACTCGTACTTCTGGTTCGGTATGGGCTCTTGTCAAGAGATCGTAGTTGCTGCAGAAGGCTTCTCTCAACTTTGTGTTGACCCTGCACTAGCTAAAACTTTAGTTGTTGGTCAAGAGTACACATTTGAATTTGCTAACTCAGTTAACCCAGAAATTGTTGCAACTGTTAAAGAAGTAACTGAAACAGTTAAATCTGGCGACCTACACCGTTTCTTCGGCGGCGATAAAGGCGCTGGCGTATTCATGAACGGTTTCTTCCCAGTAATGATGTTCGGTCTACCAGGTGCTGCACTTGCAATGTACCTAGCTGCTCCTGCTGAAAAACGTAGCCAAGTTGGTGGCGCACTATTCTCAGTTGCATTCTGTTCATTCCTAACAGGTATCACAGAGCCGCTAGAATTCATGTTCGTATTCCTAGCTCCTGCTCTATACGCAATGCACGCTGTATTTACAGGTTTGTCTCTAGTAGTTGCTAACATGTTTGGTACTCTGCACGGTTTCGGTTTCTCTGCTGGTCTTATCGACTTCGTATTGAACTGGGGTCTAGCAACTAAACCATTCGTACTACTACTAATCGGTCTTGGCTTCGGTGCTCTATACTTCTTCACTTTCTCTTTCGCAATCCGCGCTTTCAACTTGAAATCGCCAGGTCGTGAAGATGATGACGAAGCTGTTGCAGCTCCTGCTGGCGACGCACCAAAGGGCGACCTTGCACGTCAATACCTGAAAGCTCTAGGTGGTCACGACAACCTAACTTCAATCGACGCTTGTATCACTCGTCTACGTCTAACTCTTAAAGACCGCTCTGTTGCAGATGAAGTTGTTCTTAAGAAACTTGGTGCTAAAGGTGTGGTTAAACTAGGTGAAAACAACCTACAGGTTATCCTAGGCCCACTAGCTGAAATCGTAGCTGGCGAAATGAAAGCTATTGGTGCAGGCGAAGACCTATCTGATGTAAAACTTCCACAGTAAGGGAAGTACTTAGTTAAGACGTAAAGTTACTCTTAAGTAAGTGTCAAATTGAAAGCCTCCCACACGGGAGGCTTTTTTGTGCCTGCAGTTTAAGACCAGCGAACACGGTTCGTTCTATTCTTCATCGAATAGCAGAAATAATCGCAATTAACGGACGGTTCTTATTGTGCAAAGGCTAAGAATTGTGGATGATTAGCAACAATGATCTTTCTATCTTTGACTGGCGCCATAAGCGACCGTTTTCTTGGGGACGAAAGATAACTTTCTCTGACAATACTAAATACATAGAGGTGCTATAGATGAGTGAAGCTGAGGCTCGTCCATCGAATTTCATTCGCCAAATTATTGATAAAGATTTAGCGGATGGTACACACAGTAGCGTGCATACTCGTTTCCCGCCGGAGCCAAATGGCTACCTGCACATTGGTCACGCTAAATCTATTTGCTTGAACTTTGGTATTGCTCAGGACTACCAGGGACAATGTAATCTTCGTTTCGATGATACAAACCCTGAAAAAGAAGACGTTGAATACGTTGAGTCAATTAAGAATGATGTAAGCTGGTTAGGCTTCGAATGGTCTGGTGATATTTGCTACTCATCAAACTACTTCGATACGCTTTACGCTTATGCTGTGGAATTAATTAATAAAGGCTTAGCGTATGTTGACGAGCTAAGTCCTGATCAAATCCGTGAGTACCGTGGCACGCTAAAAGAGCCAGGTAAAGCGAGCCCATACCGTGACCGCAGCCCAGAAGAGAACCTAGCGTTGTTTGAAAAAATGCGTGACGGTGGCTTCGAAGAAGGTAAAGCGTGTCTACGTGCTAAGATCGACATGAGCTCTTCGTTCATGGTTATGCGCGATCCTGTTATCTACCGTGTTCGTTTTGCTCACCACCATCAAACGGCTGACAAGTGGTGCATTTACCCAATGTACGACTTTACTCACTGTATCTCTGATGCGTTGGAAGGTATTACGCACTCTATCTGTACGCTTGAATTCCAAGATAACCGTCGTTTGTACGATTGGGTTCTAGATAACATCACGATTGACTGCCAACCTCGTCAGTACGAGTTTAGCCGCCTGAATCTTGAATATACAGTGATGTCTAAGCGTAAGCTGAACCAACTTGTGGTTGAAAACCTAGTTCAAGGTTGGGATGACCCACGCATGCCTACTATTTCTGGCCTACGTCGTCGTGGTTTTACTTCAAGCTCGATTCGTGAATTCTGTAAGCGTATTGGTGTAACTAAGCAAGAGAACATGATTGAGTTCGGTTCACTTGAATCTTGCATCCGTGATGATCTGAACGAAAATGCACCTCGTGCAATGGCTGTTCTGGATCCAGTTAAGATCGTTATCGAAAACTACGAAGCAGATACAGTAGAAACGTTAACGGTTGCAAATCACCCAAACAAGCCAGAAATGGGCACTCGTGAAGTACCATTTACACGCGAAGTTTGGATCGAACGTGACGACTTCCGTGAAGAAGCAAACAAAAAGTACAAGCGTTTGGTTCTAGGTAAAGAAGTTCGCCTGCGTGGTGCTTACGTGATCAAAGCTGAACGTATCGAAAAAGATGCAGAAGGCAACATTACGACTATCTTCTGTTCTTACGACAATGAAACATTGGGTAAGAACCCTGCAGATGGCCGCAAAGTGAAAGGCGTTATCCACTGGGTATCTGCTGATAAAGCACTGCCTGCTGAGATTCGTTTGTACGATCGTCTATTCACAGTGCCAAACCCAGCCGCTGCTGATGACTTCGCTGCAACGCTAAACCCTGAATCTCTTGTTACGCTAAATGGTTTTGTTGAACCTAGCTTAGCAGAAGGTGTGGCAGAGCAAGCGTACCAGTTTGAACGTACAGGTTACTTCTGTGTGGATTCGAAAGACTCTAAAGCAGATGCACTAGTCTTCAACCGCACGGTTGGTCTACGTGACACATGGGGTAAAACTGAAGCTTAATGCTTGAGTATTTAGTTTGTTAAAAACGACCCAATAAAAAACCGGCTTAGAGCCGGTTTTTTTGTGTCTTAAATTTGATTACCAAGGTGTTTCTAGTGACCAACTAGCGTTTTAAGCACTAGAGCCAGAGTTTTAGGGATTATTAGGGTCTTGTTGGGTTACTTCACCCGTGCGTGAGTTGTACCAGAAAACATAACCTGCATTACCAGGATCGCTGTCGAAATCGACTCCAGTGTAGATGAAGTAGCAAAGCGCGAGTTTGTTTTGAGGAGTACCGTCTTTGGCAACAAAACTATGGTTTTGACGGCGGGTAATAAAATCAAAATTGTTGGACTGGTTCGGGTCTGTAGTAGCGGTCAGGTCGGTTGTCATAATGGCATTCCATATTGACACACACCCTTGGTCACCTTGACCTATGTTGTAAGGCTGCCCCATAGGGTTGCCTTTATCGACGCCGAGTGGATAGCCGACGTCATTTATGTCCAATTGAGCATTGCCGTCTCCGTCTTCCCCAAAACCTGGCATGTCATTCATTTCAGCGTTGCCGCCGCCGCTGACCAGCCATTTACTGTGAGCAAACGTGATCGCAGTTTGAAATTGAGATTGAGCAGCGTCAAACAGAGCGATACGGCCATCGGTTTGAATGTTAAGAAAACGGGGAAGGGCAACAATAGCAAGCACTGCAATAATCACTACAACAACCAACATCTCAATTAAAGTAAAAGCCTTAACTAGCGGGATTCTTTTCATGGATACTTTATGATGCCCTATATAAAAAACGCCGGCCTAAGCCAGCGTTCTGTATTACTACTTCGCTTTATGCGCGTCTGGATTGCCTTTGCAATCTCCGTTAATGCTTTTGCCGTACAAGTACAAACTGTGGTTTGTTAGTTGCACGTTGTAACGCTGAGCAATCTCTTTCTGTCTTTCTTCGATGATGTCATCAGAGAATTCGATCACTTCGCCACAATCTAAACATACAAGGTGGTCGTGGTGGTGCTGTGTAGAAAGTTCAAATACAGACTTGCCGCCTTCGAAGTGGTGACGAGTTACAATGCCAGCGTCATCGAATTGGTTAAGTACTCGATAAACGGTTGCAAGACCGATTTCTTCACCTAGGTCGATCAGCTTCTTATATAAATCTTCAGCACTAATATGTTGGCAGTCTGGCTGTTGTAATACTTCTAAAATTTTGAGCCGTGGAAGGGTCACTTTAAGACCTGCATCTTTTAGCGCTTGATTATTGTCTGACATATACTTTCCTGTTGATGATCTGCAGCAATTAACAGAATTCAATATTAATACCATTATAGTTTAGTCAGGCATAACAATAAACCACGAACTTCAAAGGGTTACTTACTGACATCACAATCTGTTTTGTAAATTGGAAGTATCTCACTTATAGTGGAGGTACGACCAGTCAAGGTGACGGTGTTTCTGATATGAACATGGAATGTTGTTATGAATAAGCAACTCGCAAAAATATATAAACCCAACATTGTAAAATTTGCTCTTAATATTTGGCCTCCCTTTTGGGGAGCGGGTATTCGAATAGCCCACATTAGCACTGACTTTAGGGTTGTTAAGACAGTACTTAAGCTACGCTGGTGGAATAAGAACGCCAATCGTACTCAATATGGCGGCAGTATCTTTTCTCTTACCGATCCCGTTTACTCATTGATGTTAATGGGAATTTTAGGTGAACGATATTATGTTTGGGATAAAGAAGCGAGCATTAACTTCATCAAGCCGGGGCAATCGGACTTGTATGCAGATTTTGAGATAAGGCAAGGGCAGCTTGACGATATCTATCGTCAGACGCAACTCGGTGAAAAGTGCTTCCCCGAATTTATTATTCACGTGAAAGATAAGCAGGGTAATGTGGTTTCAGAAATTCAACGCACCCTCTATGTAAGAAAGAAGCCGCAATTTAGAGATGATGATGAAGCATTAGAGGCTGAGTGCTAATTAATAGATTTTAAATAGCAAAAAACCTCCTATAAGGAGGTTTTTTCATATCTACATAATGGTTATTAACTGTAACAATTAACAACCACTAGAGAATTAGTCTTCTAGCTCTGCTAGGCACATCTCTTCGTGGATTTGTTTAACCCAGTTAGATACGCGCTCATCAGTTAGCTCAGGTTGACGGTCTTCATCGATACATAGACCAACGAATTGGCTGTCATCGCCTTCAACTAAACCTTTCGATGCTTCGAATTCGTAGCCTTCAGTTGATGTGTGACCTAGGATAGTACCGCCTTTCGCTTCAACGATGTCACGGATAGTACCCATAGCATCACAGAAGTATTCTGCGTAATCTTCTTGGTCGCCACAACCAAAGATAGCAACAAGCTTAGTTGAGAAATCAATAGCTTCTAGCTCTGGGAAAAAGTCATCCCAATCACATTGTGCTTCGCCGTAGTACCACGTAGGGATACCAAGCAGCAGTAGATCGAAGTTATCGATATCTTCTTTGCTGCTTTTTGCAATGTCTTGAACGTGAACGAGCTGTTTGCTCAATTGCTTTTGAATCATCTTAGCAACAGCTTCAGTGTTACCTGTATCGCTACCAAAGAAGAGACCTACACTTGCCATAGAATCATTACCTTTCATTTTGTCTGTTGTCGGTGTAATAAAGTTCGGAAGAGAATCGTTAGATCCCAGTTCCTTCCCAGCTTAGTTGGATTATCCCTTTGGCGATAAAACCCGCACAGCCAAGGAAAAGTACTAACCATACGATGCGACGACCAAATGGAGGAACATTTCCCTGCTTGAGAACGTCCTTAATTGCCATACCGATTAAAAAGAAAATCGCGGCAAACAGGAGATCTAAACCAACAGATTCGATGATGTTCATGTAGTCGTAAAGCATGGGAACCTTATATACCAATTTTGCTTGGGCGCACTATATCACTGTTGTGAGATAAAGTTAATCTGCAGTAATTACACAGCTCTCATTTATCTGCACGAAAAAGCGCAGTTAAGCGATGAATTTTCTAATTGCTCTAAGTACTTCTGCTGGTTTTTCAGCATGCAGCCAGTGACCTGTGTTGGCAATGACATGCGCTTTTGCGTTAGAAAATTGCTGCTGAACGGCTGCTTGATGTTCTGCGGTGAGGTAATCTGAATCCCCACCTTTAATGAGCAAGGTTTTGACCGAGGTTTTCTCGATCGGTTCCCAACCAATAATATGTGGGTAGTTGCTCAATAACGAAGCAACATTGAAGCGCCATTCCATGATGCCTTGCTCTGTTTTGAACAAAGATTTGGTTAAAAACTGGCGAACGCCATCGATCTCGATATGTTTTGCGAGAACCTTGAGTGCATCTGAGCGTGAAGTCGGCTCTTCTTCTATCACGGCTTGCAGGCCTGCGAATACGTTGTCGTGGCGACTCTGAGTGTACGCGACCGGAGCCATATCCAAGACAATCAATTTATGCAGCGCAAGATGTTGTGTCAGTGCCATCGCTACTTTGCCACCCATCGAGTGACCAATCACAGTGACGTCTTCTGACTTAAGATCATGCAGCAGTTGAGCCACGTCTTGTGCCATCGCTTGATAGTTATGAGTGTCACTATGGAAGGATTGACCGTGGTTGCGGAGATCGATACTAAGTACCTGATGATCGGCTTTTAGATCCCTAGCGAGCAAGCCAAGGTTGTCCAGATTACCGAATAATCCATGGATCAAAACAATGGTGTGACCCTCACCTTCAATTTTATAGTTGAGCTGTACTGACATTTTTATCTTATTCATGGTGGGTTTGACGTAGAGTATCCGCGCGGATCTCGCTATAATCCCCCAGAGTTTAAACATTGAGATTGTGAAAAGCGAATGAAAACAATTGAGGTTGATGAGGACCTATACCGTTTTATTGCGGGTCAGACAGAACGTATTGGCGAAAGCGCTTCAGATATTCTGCGCCGCTTGTTACAGGTTGATAGCCAAGGCATGGCTCCGATCGAAGAGATCGTTGAGCCAAAAGGTATCGTTGTTAGCAAAGAGGTAGGCTTTACTCCAGAGAAGTTCGATGGCGTTAAAGAAATGCGCTCACTACTAATATCAGATGAGTTTGCATCACTAAAGAAAGCCATTGATCGTTTCATGCTTGTGTTATCAACACTGCATAAAATCGACCCTTTAAGCTTTTCAGAAGCAACTCAAGTAAAAGGCCGTAAGCGCGTTTACTTTGCAGATAACGAAGCGACGTTGCTAGCAAACGGCAACACGACTAAGCCTAAAGCTATTCCACAAAGTCCTTTTTGGGTTATTACTAATAACAATACAAGCCGAAAAAGACAGATGGTTGAGCAGCTTATGAGCCGCATGAATTTCCAAGCAGAATTGATAGAAAAAGTAACAGGTTCAATTTAACGAAATCTGATTTAAACCTCATAATATCCATGGATAAGAAGATATTATGAGGTTTTTTTGTTTTAAAATTTTATATATAAGGATGTCGAAAAATGGCTATGCACCCTCGTGCTGGGCAGAAAGCTCAGCAGGAAGATCTTCATAATATCCCGGCTTTAGTTGCTAACTATTTCTTACAGCAACCGGATGCTACGAACCCAGATCATAAAGTACTTTTCGGTACTTCAGGTCACCGCGGTACAGCAGACAAATCAACATTTAACGAAAACCACATTCTAGCAATTGCACAAGCGGTTGCTGAAGTTCGTGCCGAGCAAGGTACAACTGGCCCTCTTTTCTTAGGTAAAGATACTCACGCTCTATCTGAGCCTGCGTTCTCTACGGTTATCGAAGTGCTTGTAGCGAACGGTGTTGAAGTTATTATTCAAGAAAACAACGGCTTTACTCCAACACCTGGTATCTCGCACGCGATTCTTACGCACAACCTAGTGAATGACAAAAAAGCCGACGGCATTGTTATCACGCCTTCACATAACCCACCTCAAGACGGCGGTATTAAATACAACCCGACACACGGTGGCCCAGCTGAAGCTGAACTGACTCAAGCGATTGAAGACCGTGCGAACGTGATCATTGCTGAGCAAATGCAAGGTGTTAAGCGTACGCCTATCGCACAGGCTAAACAGTCTGAGCTAGTAAAAGAAGTTGACCTAGTCGCGCCATACGTCGCTGATTTGGTTAACGTCGTGGATATGGAAGCGATCCAGAAAGCAAACATCAAGATTGGTGTTGATCCACTGGGTGGCAGCGGTATTGATTACTGGCGTCAAATTGGTAAAGCGTACAATCTAGATCTTACTCTGGTAAGTGAAGCGGTTGACCCTTCATTCCAATTCATGTCTCTAGATAAAGATGGCGTAGTTCGTATGGACTGTTCTTCTCCATACGCAATGGCAGGTTTGCTTGCACTTAAAGATGAATACGCACTAGCGTTTGGTAACGACCCTGATTACGATCGCCACGGCATTGTTACGCCTAAAGGCCTAATGAACCCAAACCACTTCCTAGCGGTTTGTATCGATTACCTATACCGTAACCGTGAAGGTTGGGGTAAAGAGGTTGCTGTTGGTAAAACTTTGGTATCAAGCGCATTGATCGACCGTGTAGTAGCAGACTTAGGTCGTGAACTTTGTGAAGTGCCAGTTGGTTTCAAATGGTTCGTTGATGGCCTTTACAACGGTCAGTTTGGTTTTGGTGGTGAAGAGAGTGCAGGTGCATCTTTCTTACGTAAAGACGGTACGCCTTGGTCAACAGATAAAGATGGTCTAATTCTTTGCCTACTTGCGGCTGAGATCACAGCCGTTACAGGTAAGAACCCACAAGAGTACTACGAAGAGCTGGCTGCTAAACACGGTGAATCTAAGTACAACCGTATTCAAGCGGTAGCAAATGGCGCACAAAAAGACGTGCTGAAAAAGCTCTCTCCAGAGATGGTTTCTGCTGAAACGCTTGCTGGCGATGCGATTACTGCTCGTTTAACGCATGCTCCTGGTAATGGCGCTGCGATTGGTGGCCTTAAAGTGACAACTGAGAACGGTTGGTTCGCTGCTCGTCCATCAGGCACTGAAGACATCTACAAGATCTACTGTGAAAGCTTTAAAGGTGAAGAGCACCTAAAAGCAATCGAAGCAGAAGCTCAAGAGATTGTTAACCAAGTATTTGCCGCTGCAGGTCTATAATCGAGTACGATTCATAGAGTTATAAAGCAAATAATGGAAGGGTTGATGTGAAAGCATCAGCCCTTTTTTATTTGTCTGTGAGTAAGTGGCTAGACTAAGTCAGTTCATGACGAATGGATTAGCCGTGTGGCCAGCTTTGCGGCATCACAAACCAGAATTGACCAGACTTGGTTTGCCCATGAACGAAGCGATCACCAAATTCGGCGATGGGTTCACCGCTGAAATCATCCGTCCCTGCTGCCCATTGCTCTTTGGTGAGTGGATACAGTGGTTCACTGATTAAATGAGCCTGATCTTGATAGCACCAAAAGCCGTTTACTTGGCTTGAATTAATGTCATAGCCCAAGCATTTTGTCGGTATGTTTTGCTCTAAGAAAGGGTTGGTATATAGACGACCTTGCATCAGTAAGTGTTTTGAGTCGACATCGATTTCTGGATATTGCTCAACAAAGGCGGCAGAAGAGGACATTTCGAGTTGGTGGCTGAGCATCCTGTCGAGTTTCTTATCCAATTGGTCGTGAGAGTTGGGTCCAAACCATGTTTGTTCGTGGAGCAGATAAAACTTAATCGCCACTTCCCAATGTTCCAGCTTTTGGCTGCTCTCCTCTTTAAGAATAAAGTCGATTGCACCGAGAGTTCTGCCTTCCACATTGATCTGAATCTCGTCGTGCTTTATCGAGTAATTCGGTGAGGCAGCGATCACTTGCTCGCATAGATATTGGTAGAGGAAACCTAATCTAGGATTACCCTCATAAGTATGTGATGAGTCGATGGCATGGTTGCTAGAGAATGCACTGAGATCCGAAACCGGTGGCTTGATTTCTAGTAATGGCGGTGAGTCGATGACCCATTGGTAAAAACGTTGCAGTGCTGTCATCTCTTCCTCATAAACTCATCGTGGGGCTTTCGACATTCTACCCGTAAATTGATATAACGACGTTATTATAAAGGTAAGCTGGAAAGAAAAATGATTAACTTACAATTAGAAAAGCTACTTAACGAAAAACTGCAGCCACAGCAGATTAAAGATTACTGTCCTAATGGTCTTCAAGTTGAAGGCGCGACAGAAGTGAAGCGAATCGTTACTGGTGTAACAGCTTCTCAAGCCTTGATTGATAAAGCGGTAGAACTGAACGCAGACGCTTTGTTGGTTCATCACGGTTTCTTTTGGAAAGGTGAGTCAGAGGCAATTCGTGGCATGAAGGGCAAACGCATTCGCACTCTGATAAAGAATGACATTAACCTTTTGGGTTATCACTTACCTCTCGATATCCATCCTGAACTTGGTAACAACGCCAAACTCGCTGAACTGCTTGATATTGAAGTAGAAGGTGGCTTGGAAGGGCACCCACAATCGGTTGCTATGTTTGGTAGATTAAAGACACCGATGACCGGTGCTGAATTTGCAGCAAAAATCGATCAAGTGCTAAATCGCAAACCACTGCATATCGCTCCAGAAAATCAAGACAAAATGATAACGACCGTCGGTTGGTGTACTGGTGGTGGTCAAGACTACATTGAGCTAGCGGCTTCTCAAGGCATTGATGCTTTTATTTCTGGTGAAATTTCTGAGCGCACTACTTACTCAGCACGCGAGCAAGACATTCATTATTTTGCTGCTGGCCACCACGCGACTGAGCGATACGGTGTAAAAGCGTTAGGTGAATGGTTAGCGGAAGAACATGGCTTGGATGTTGAGTTTATTGATATCGATAACCCAGTTTAAGAGCAGATACGAGATAAGGGGTACGAGTCGAGTGTATGCGTCGTTCTCTAGAATTGAGCAGGTAACCTGTATAGTTTATCTGCTCGCTTAAGGAGATCCCCAACTCATTCGTCCCTCGTTCTTGGGGATGACGATATTATTTTATTCGTTCACTTCGCATTCTTGAGGATGACGGGGTTGAGAGCGTACAAAAGAAAAGGGGTTGATGTTCTCACATCAACCCCTTTTAACATTATGATTTATAGCAACTATTCACGTTCGTGAAGTGCTTTAAAGTCACGTTGTTCTTCACCAGTATATAGCTGACGAGGACGACCGATACGGTTCGTCGGATCGCTGTGCATTTCGTTCCAGTGAGCAATCCAACCGATGGTACGAGACATCGCGAAGATTACTGTAAACATAGATACTGGAATACCGATTGCTTTCAGAATGATACCTGAGTAGAAATCTACGTTCGGGTATAGCTTCTTAGAAACAAAGTACTCATCAGAAAGAGCGATACGCTCAAGTTCCATCGCCACGTCTAGTAATGGATCTTGGATGTTTAGCTCTTTAAGCACTTCGTGACACGCTTCGCGCATTACTGTTGCACGTGGGTCGTAGTTCTTGTAAACACGGTGACCGAAGCCCATCAAACGGAATGGGTCATCTTTGTCTTTTGCTTTCGCAACGTATTCTTCAATGTTATCTACGCTACCGATCTCTTCAAGCATGCGCAGACAAGCTTCGTTTGCACCGCCGTGAGCTGGGCCCCAAAGTGATGCGATACCTGCTGCGATACACGCAAACGGGTTAGCACCAGATGAACCAGCAAGACGCACTGTAGACGTAGAAGCGTTCTGTTCGTGGTCAGCATGTAGAGTGAAAATCTTATCCATTGCACGAGCAACGATAGGGTTCACTTCATACTCTTCACATGGGTTTGCAAACATCATGTGTAAGAAGTTTTCTGCGTAGCCTAGGTCGTTACGTGGGTAGATAAACGGCTGACCGATTGAATATTTGTAACACATTGCAGCCAGTGTTGGCATTTTTGAAATCAGGCGGTATGCCGCAATTTCACGGTGTGTATCGTTGTTGACATCAAGTGAGTCGTGGTAGAACGCCGCTAGAGCGCCTACAACACCACACATTACAGCCATAGGGTGAGCGTCACGACGGAAGCCGTGGAAGAAACTAGCGATTTGCTCGTGCACCATAGTGTGACGTGTCACGGTAGTCTTGAACTTTTCGTACTCAGCTCGAGATGGGGCTTCACCGTAAAGAAGTATGTAACATACTTCTAAGTAATCAGCGTTATTGGCAAGTTGGTCGATTGGATAACCACGATGTAAAAGAATGCCTTTTCCACCGTCAATAAAAGTGATTTGAGACTCACAGGATGCAGTGGCAAGAAAACCAGGGTCAAAAGTGAAAAAACCATTAGAACCTAGTGTACGAACATCGATCACTGGAGTACCAAGTACACCTTCTGTAATCGGCAGCTCGATTGGCGCTTGACCTTCAATGTGAAGGGTAGCTTTCTTATCCGCCATAACAATCTCCTTTGTTTATTATTTAATCCGTCCAGGATGTTTATGTGCCATTTTTTTACTGGTCTTACGTGGGAAAGTCAATTTTTCTGAAGCTTTGTGTGCACTTGTTAGTGTTTTTTACATTAAATTCGTTAAAAATCTGGTCTGTGTAGCATTATTTGTTACATCAATTGTATTAGAATGTTGCCAGTCGTATAGTGACGCTGAAAAGTTTGGTTAAAACCTTATAAATGCAAGGCTAAGAAGAAATGTGAGGTGTCTTTCTTAATCGAGCAGTTAACAATTATTTTACAATTATCTAAGGCTCAACTTCAGTTATTTGTTAAGTTAATGTTAAATTTTGAAGGTTTACAATCAAATTTTGTCCATAACAATATCATAAGGTTATTTAATGACCATAATGCTCAATGGAGCTGAGTGAGCAAGCCCGTGAAAGAAAGAAAGACAAGACCTGTTAATTTAGATTTACAGACCATCCACTTTCCAATCACAGCAATAGCTTCCATCCTACACCGTGTGTCTGGGGTGATAACTTTTGTCGCGATTGGAATTTTGCTTTGGTTACTATCCATTTCCCTCTCATCCCCAGTAGGCTTTGCCGAAGCTAGCGACATTGTCGATGGTTTCTTCGTGAAGTTTATTCTGTGGGGCATTTTAACCGCTTTGGCTTACCACATTGCTGGTGGTATTCGTCACCTTCTTATGGACCTTGGTCACTTTGAAGAGCTGGAATCTGGCGCGAAGAGCGCTAAGGTTGCATTCGCAGCAACAGCGGTATTGTCTCTACTAGCGGGGATCTTAGTATGGTAAACAACGTTTCTACTTTTGGTCGTAATGGTGTCCACGATTATCTATTGATTCGTGCTACTGCCATCATTATGACGCTTTACACTATCTACCTAGTTAGCTTTTGTGCTTTCTCTGGTGATATCTCTTACGCATCTTGGACGCAATTCTTTGGTGGAACCTTCACTAAAGTCTTCACCATGTTAGCGCTTACTTCTGTTTTGGTTCACGCGTGGATCGGCCTATGGCAAGTACTAACTGACTACATCAAATGCGCAAAACTGCGTGTTGGTCTTCAAGTCGGTGTTGTTGCAGTTCTTCTTGGATATTTCTTCTCTGGTCTGTTTATTTTGTGGGGTGCGTAAGTGACTATTCCTGTTCGTGAGTTTGATGCCGTAGTGATCGGCGCTGGTGGTGCAGGTATGCGTGCCGCACTGCAAATTTCTGAGCAAGGCCTTTCTTGTGCATTGCTTTCTAAAGTTTTCCCTACTCGTTCTCATACGGTTTCAGCGCAAGGCGGCATCACTGTTGCTCTTGGTAACGCGCATGAAGACCATTGGGAACAACATATGTATGACACAGTAAAAGGTTCTGATTACATCGGTGACCAAGACGCTATCGAATACATGTGTAAAAACGGTCCTGAGTCGGTAATCGAACTCGAAAAAATGGGCCTACCTTTCTCTCGTTTTGAGAACGGTACTATTTACCAGCGTCCTTTCGGTGGTCAATCTAAAAACTTTGGTGGTGAGCAAGCGGCTCGTACCGCAGCTGCAGCCGACCGTACTGGTCACGCTCTGCTTCACACGCTTTACCAACAAAACATTAAACACAAAACGACTGTTTTCTCTGAGTGGTATGCACTGGATCTTGTTAAGAACGAAGATGGTGCAATCTTAGGTACTACCGCGCTTTGTATGGAAACGGGCGAGGTTTGCTACTTCAAAGCGAAGGCAACAATCCTTGCTACCGGAGGTGCTGGTCGTATCTACGCATCAACAACCAATGCACATATTAATACTGGTGACGGTGTTGGTATGGCGATTCGTGCTGGCGTTCCTATGCAAGACATCGAAATGTGGCAGTTCCACCCAACGGGTATCGCTGGTGCAGGTGTATTGGTAACGGAAGGTTGTCGTGGTGAAGGTGGTTACCTTCTCAATAAAGACGGCGAACGCTTCATGGAACGTTACGCACCAAACGCTAAAGACTTAGCGGGTCGTGATGTTGTTGCTCGTTCAATGATGGTTGAAATTCGTGAAGGTCGTGGTTGCGATGGCCCTTGGGGTCCACATATTAAGCTTAAGCTTGATCACTTAGGTAAAGAGACGCTTGAATCTCGTCTTCCTGGTGTATGTGAACTTTCTCGTACCTTTGCTCACGTTGATCCAGTGAAAGAGCCAATCCCAGTAATCCCGACATGTCACTACATGATGGGTGGTGTTCCAACACAAGTTTCTGGTCAAGCTATTAAGCAAACCGAAGACGGCAGCGATGTTGAAATCCAAGGTCTCTTTGCTTGTGGTGAAATCGCATCAGTATCAGTACATGGTGCCAACCGTCTAGGTGGTAACTCACTGCTTGATTTGGTGGTATTTGGTCGTGCGACAGGTCTACACCTAGGTGAGACACTGAAGAAGCAAGGCGAAGCGAAACCTG
The DNA here is from genome assembly GCF_041471965.1 of Vibrio sp. 10N.261.51.A3. Lineage (NCBI taxonomy): Bacteria > Pseudomonadati > Pseudomonadota > Gammaproteobacteria > Vibrionales > Vibrionaceae > Vibrio > Vibrio sp. 10N.261.51.A3. The sequence continues at coordinate 37,092 of NZ_JBFRPK010000005.1, read as the reverse complement.
CAACTGAAGCTGACATTGAGCGTTCACTAGAGCGTTACAACCGTTGGGAAAACAGCACAGACGGCGAAGATCCAGCGCAAATCCGTAAAGATCTTCAGCAATGTATGCAGAACAACTTCTCAGTATTCCGTGAAGGCAAAGCAATGGCTGAAGGCCTAGAAGAGCTAAAAGCGATTCGCGAGCGTCTGAAAAATGCACACCTATCTGATAAGTCTACAGAGTTCAACACTCAACGTATCGAGTGTCTAGAGCTTGAAAACTTGATGGAAACGGCATTCGCAACGGCTGTTGCTGCAAATTTCCGTACAGAGAGCCGTGGCGCACACGCTCGATTCGATTTCCCTGACCGTGATGATGAGCAATGGCTATGCCACTCACTTTACAACCCAGAGTCAGAGAGCATGACTAAGCGTGGTGTAAACATGGAACCTATCCATCGTGAAGCGTTCCCACCAAAAGCACGTACGTACTAAGGAGATATGACCATGAAACTGAATTTCTCTTTATATCGTTACAATCCAGATGTCGACCAGAAACCTTATATGAAGGAATACACTCTAGAAGTGGATGAAGGTTCAGACATGATGCTTTTGGATGCGCTTATTCTGTTGAAAGAGCAAGATCCAACAATCTCATTCCGTCGCTCATGCCGTGAAGGTGTATGTGGCTCGGATGGTTTGAACATGAACGGTAAAAATGGCCTAGCGTGTATCACGCCATTGTCTGCGCTTTCGGGCCAAGACAAGATTGTGATTCGCCCACTGCCTGGCTTACCCGTTGTTCGTGACCTGATTGTAGACATGACTCAGTTCTACGATAACTACGAAAAAGTGAAGCCATTCTTAGTGTCTGATGGCAATGTGCCACCGGCTCGTGAAAACTTACAAAGCCCTGATGAGCGTGCTCATTTAGATGGATTGTACGAATGTATCATGTGTGCATGTTGTACAACGTCATGCCCATCATTCTGGTGGAACCCTGACAAATTCATCGGACCAGCAGGCCTGCTTGCAGCGTACCGTTGGCTAATTGATAGCCGAGATACAGCGACAGACGAACGTTTGTCCGATCTTGATGATGCATTTAGCGTTTTTCGTTGCCATGGCATCATGAATTGTGTAAGTGTTTGTCCTAAGGGATTAAATCCGACGAAAGCTATTGGTCACATCAAGACCATGCTAGTGAATCGTTCGGTTTAAGTTATATAAAAATTGCCGCCCTAGAAGTTTTGGGGCGGCCTTTTAATAGCTCGGCATAGACCGCAGCAAACGTGAAAACTACTGGTTAAGGGAAAATATGCACAACGGCGTGATGAAGGCATGGCTCGAGTCTTCACACTTGGCTGGCGCCAATGCAACGTACGTAGAAGAACTCTATGAACTGTATCTAAGTGACCCAGATTCGGTAAGTGACGAATGGAGAAGTGTTTTTGAAGAACTGCCTGTGCAAGCTTCAGAGACAGTGGAACAACCACACTCTCGTGTTCGTGAATACTTCCGTCGACTCGCTCAAGAAACAAAGCATTACAGTGTCCAAGTTAGTGATCCAGATGTCGATGCGAAACAAGTAAAGGTTCTGCAACTTATTAATGCCTATCGATTCCGAGGGCATCAAGCAGCAAATCTAGACCCCCTAGGTTTATGGAAAAGAGCGACAGTTGATGAACTGGACCCTTCTTTCCACACTCTTACCGAAGATGACCTCAATGAGACGTTCAACGTCGGCTCTTACGCCATTGGCCAAGAGACGATGGTGCTTAAAGATCTCTACAAATCTCTAAAGCAAACGTATTGTGGCTCTATTGGTGCTGAATACATGCACATGACAAATACAGAGCAAAAGCGTTGGATCCAACAACGTTTAGAGTCTGTATCTGGTCAGCCCTCTTTCAACAAAGAAGAAAAGCAAGCTTTCCTAGAAGAGCTAACTGCTGCTGAAGGTCTTGAGCGCTATCTTGGTGCGAAATTCCCAGGCGCAAAACGCTTCTCGTTGGAAGGTGGTGATGCTCTTATCCCAATGACGAAAGAAATTATTCGTCATGCTGGCGGACAAGGCATGCGTGAAGTTGTTGTTGGTATGGCTCACCGTGGTCGTCTAAACATGTTGGTCAACGTGCTTGGTAAAAAGCCACAAGACCTGTTTGACGAGTTTGCGGGCAAGCACGATGACACGTGGGGTACTGGTGATGTGAAATACCACCAAGGCTTCTCTGCGGACTTCGCAACGCCAGGCGGCAACGTTCACTTAGCACTAGCATTTAACCCATCTCACTTAGAAATCGTAAACCCGGTAGTTATCGGTTCAGTACGTGCACGTCAAGATCGCCTTGGTGATAATGATGGTAGCCGTGTACTTCCAATTACTATCCACGGTGACTCAGCTATCGCTGGTCAGGGTGTAGTACAAGAGACGTTTAACATGTCTCAAGCTCGTGGTTTCTGTGTAGGTGGTACGGTTCGTATCGTTGTAAACAACCAAGTTGGTTTTACAACGTCTAACCCTCGCGATACACGCTCTACGATGTACTGTACCGATATCGCGAAGATGGTTCAGGCTCCGATTTTCCACGTTAACTCTGATGATCCAGAAGCGGTTGCGTTTGTTGCGCGTCTTGCATTGGATTACCGTAATACGTTTAAGCGTGATGTTGTTATTGATTTGGTTTGTTACCGTCGCCACGGTCACAATGAAGCCGATGAGCCGAATGCAACACAGCCTTTGATGTACCAAAAAATCAAGAAGCACCCAACACCACGTAAGCTGTATGCTGACGTACTGATGGAGCGCGGTGAGTTTGGTATTGATACGGCAACCCAACTCGTTAACGAGTATCGTGATGCACTTGATCACGGTGAAGTTGTGGTTAAAGAGTGGCGCCCAATGGCACTTCATTCTGTTGACTGGTCTCCATACCTTGGTCACGACTGGAACATTGAATGGGACAACAAAATTGATATCGAGCGTCTGAAAGAGCTTGGTACCAAACTTTGTCAATACCCGGACAGCCACAAGCTGCAAAGCCGAGTAAATAAACTGTACAACGATCGTACTGCCATGGTGAATGGTGAGAAACAAGTCGATTGGGGTATGGCTGAAACTCTGGCATACGCAACACTTGTTGACGACGGTAAGCGTATTCGTATCTCAGGCCAAGATTCAGGTCGTGGTACGTTCTTCCACCGTCACTCAGTACTGCACAATCAATCAGATGCAAGCACGTATGTTCCTCTTGCGAACATTCATGATAAACAAGGGCCATTCCAAGTGTTTGACTCTGTGTTATCTGAAGAAGCGGTACTCGCATTTGAGTATGGTTACGCGACAGCAGAGCCAAGCGGTCTAACCCTTTGGGAAGCTCAATTTGGTGACTTCGCAAACGGTGCACAAGTTGTTATCGACCAATTCATTTCATCAGGTGAGCAAAAGTGGGCACGTCTATGTGGTCTAACTATGCTGCTTCCTCACGGTTATGAAGGCCAAGGCCCGGAGCACTCTTCTGCACGTCTTGAGCGTTACCTTCAGTTATGTGCTGAACAAAACATGCAGGTTGTTGTTCCTTCAACACCAGCTCAGGTTTACCACATGATTCGCCGTCAGGTTGTTCGACCAATGCGTCGTCCACTGATTGTAATGTCACCTAAGTCATTGCTTCGTCACCCTCTGTGTACTTCTTCTCTTGAAGATTTGGCAGAAGGCACGTTCCAACCAGCTATCGCAGAAATTGATGATCTGGCGCCTGAGAACGTAAAACGCGTCGTGTTCTGTTCAGGTAAGGTTTACTTTGACCTGCTTGACCAAAGACGTAAGAACGAGCAAGACGATGTCGCTATTGTACGTATTGAGCAACTTTACCCGTTCCCTTATGAGGACGTGAGAGCTGCCATCGCACAGTACACAAATGTAGTCGATTACGTTTGGTGTCAAGAAGAGCCACAAAACCAAGGTGCTTGGTACAGTAGCCAACATAATTTCCGAGCTGCTATCCCAGTAGGTGCTGATATTCAATACGCAGGTCGTCCTGCATCAGCATCACCAGCTGTTGGCTATATGTCAGTACACTTGAAACAACAAAAAGCGTTAGTTGACGACGCTTTGACCCTACTTAAGAACTAGAAGTAAAAGGAAAATACGCACATGACAATTGAAATTCTGGTTCCAGATTTACCTGAATCTGTGGCTGATGCAACAGTTGCTACTTGGCACAAAAAACCGGGCGAAGCGGTTGCACGTGATGAAGTCATTGTAGATATCGAAACAGATAAAGTAGTTCTAGAAGTACCGGCTCCTGAAGCGGGTGTTCTGGAAGCTATCATCGAAGAAGAGGGTGCTACGGTACTTTCTAAGCAGCTTTTGGCTAAAATCAAGCCGGGTGCTGTCGCTGGTGAACCAACGAAAGACACCACTGAAGATACAGAAGCATCTCCTGATAAGCGCCATAAAGCTGCGCTAACAGAAGAGAACAACGACGCACTAAGCCCAGCTGTTCGTCGCCTGCTTGCTGAGCACAACCTACAACCAGCTGACGTTAAAGGCACTGGTGTTGGTGGTCGTATTACTCGTGAAGACATCGACGCACACCTAGCAGCAGCGAAAGCGGCTCCGGCAGCAGCATCTGCACCAGCAGTTGAAGCGCCAGCAGCGGCTCGCAGCCAAAAACGCGTGCCTATGACTCGCCTGCGTAAGACAGTTGCAAACCGTCTTCTAGAAGCGAAAAACAGCACAGCAATGCTGACTACTTTCAACGAAGTGAACATGAAGCCAATCATGGACCTTCGTAAGCAGTACAAAGACCAATTCGAGAAACGTCACGATACGCGTCTTGGCTTCATGTCTTTCTACGTGAAAGCAGTAACAGAAGCACTGAAGCGTTTCCCAGAAGTGAACGCTTCTATTGATGGTACAGATATCGTTTACCACAACTACTTCGACATCAGCATGGCGGTATCTACGCCACGTGGTCTAGTGACTCCAGTACTCAAAGACTGTGACACACTAGGTTTCGCTGATATCGAAAAAGGCATCAAAGAGCTAGCAATCAAAGGTCGTGACGGCAAGCTAACGGTTGATGAACTGATGGGCGGCAACTTCACTATCACAAACGGTGGTGTATTTGGTTCTCTAATGTCTACGCCAATCATCAACCCGCCTCAAGCGGCAATTTTGGGTATGCACAAAATCCAAGACCGTCCAATGGCTGTTGATGGCAAGGTAGAGATTCTACCAATGATGTACCTAGCGCTTTCTTACGACCACCGTCTAATCGATGGCCGTGAATCAGTTGGCTTCCTAGTGACCATCAAAGAGCTTCTAGAAGATCCTGCACGTCTGCTATTAGACGTTTAGTATCGCTAAAACGTCTAGTTAACCCCGTTAGCTAGACGTAAAAAGTTTCAAAGGCTAGGCTGCTCAACGTCTGGCCTTCAATTGAACTGTAAAGCCATTAGAAAATGGACAGCAGTTGTTTTGAGAAGACCCTACAGACGTAACACAGGAAACTGTGTCGTTATGGAAATAATAATCCCTTAAGGGAAAATAAACGGAATATCAAAATGAATTTGCATGAATACCAAGCCAAACAGCTGTTTGCAGAATTCGGTTTGCCTGTACCAGAAGGTTTCGCATGTGATACTGCACAAGAAGCTTTCGAAGCTGCAGGTCGTATCAGTACAGCCAAGAAAGTCGTTAAGTGTCAAGTACACGCTGGTGGCCGCGGTAAAGCGGGCGGCGTAGAGCTACATGACACCAAAGAAGGCGTTAAAGAGTTTGCACAAAAGTGGCTAGGTAAAAACCTAGTGACTTACCAAACAGACGCTAATGGTCAGCCTGTAACTAAGATCCTAGTTGAAGAAGCATCAAACATTGCTAACGAACTTTACCTAGGTGCTGTTGTTGACCGCGCAACGCGTAAAATTGTATTCATGGCGTCAACTGAAGGCGGTGTGGACATTGAGAAAATCGCTGAAGAAACTCCAGAGTTGATTCACCAATCAGCGATCGATCCTCTAGTAGGCCCTCAAGCTTACCAAGGCCGTGAACTGGCGTTCAAACTTGGTCTAGTTGGCGATCAAATCAAACAGTTCGTTAAGATCTTCATGGGTCTTGGTCAAATGTTCTCTCAGTACGACCTAGCTCTACTAGAAATCAACCCGCTTGTAATTACTGGCGAAGGCAACCTGCTTTGTCTAGACGGCAAGATCAACATCGACTCAAACGCGATGTACCGTCAGCCTAAACTACGTGAAATGCACGATCCATCTCAAGAAGATGAGCGCGAAGCACACGCAGCACAGTGGGAACTGAACTACGTAGCACTAGATGGTAACGTTGGCTGTATGGTTAACGGTGCAGGCCTTGCGATGGGTACGATGGATATCGTAAACCTACACGGCGGCAAGCCAGCAAACTTCCTTGATGTAGGCGGCGGCGCGACAAAAGAACGTGTAGCTGAAGCATTCAAGATCATCCTTTCTGATGACAATGTTAAAGCAGTACTCGTAAACATTTTCGGTGGCATCGTTCGTTGTGACATGATCGCTGAAGGTATTATCGGTGCAGTTAAAGAAGTCGGCGTAACAGTTCCTGTAGTTGTTCGTCTAGAAGGTACAAACGCAGACCTAGGTCGCGAAGTACTTGCTAATTCTGATGTTGATATCATTGCAGCTGAATCTCTAACAGATGCTGCTCAGAAAGTTGTTGCTGCTGCGGAGGCTAAATAATGTCTGTATTAATTAACAAAGACACTAAAGTAATCTGTCAGGGTTTCACTGGCGGTCAAGGTACATTCCACTCAGACCAAGCTATCGCATACGGTACGCAAATGGTTGGTGGTGTTTCACCTGGTAAAGGTGGTCAAACTCACCTAGGCCTTCCAGTATTCAACACAGTACGTGAAGCGGTAGAAGTAACTGGCGCAACAGCAACAGTTATCTACGTACCAGCTCCTTTCTGTAAAGATGCAATCCTAGAAGCGATTGATGCAGGTATCGAACTGATCGTAACGATCACTGAAGGTATCCCTACAACAGATATGATCGACGTTAAAGTGAAGCTAGAAGAAACTGGCGTTCGCATGATCGGTCCTAACTGTCCAGGTCTTATCACTCCAGACGAGTGTAAGATTGGTATCATGCCTGGTCACATCCACAAGAAGGGTAAAGTAGGTATCGTATCTCGCAGCGGTACTCTGACATACGAAGCAGTTAAGCAAACAACAGATGAAGGCTTTGGTCAGTCTACATGTGTTGGTATCGGTGGTGACCCTATCCCAGGTTCAAACTTCATTGATATCTTGAAACTTTTCCAAGAAGACCCAGAAACTGAAGCAATCGTAATGATTGGTGAAATCGGTGGTACTGCGGAAGAAGAAGCGGCTGATTTCATCAAAGCAAACGTAACTAAGCCAGTTGTATCTTACATCGCTGGTGTTACTGCTCCTCCGGGCAAACGTATGGGCCACGCAGGCGCAATCATCTCTGGCGGTAAAGGTACTGCTGAAGATAAATTCGCAGCACTAGAAGCAGCAGGCGTTAAGACTGTTAAGTCTCTTGCTGACATCGGTAAAGGCCTACGTGAAATCACGGGTTGGTAATCAGCTGGCTTTTATCGATTGAGATAGAAGTTAATTGAAACGATATTAAAAAGGCTTGGTCACTGACCAAGCCTTTTTTTATGTTTTCGAGATACGAGATCGTACTGCTAAGTGCTAAGTGCTAAGTGCTAAGTGCTAAGCTCGACTTCTAACCATTTGAGATAGCATAAACATTGCTGCCGCACTGATAACCACAGACGGGCCAGCAGGCGTATCATAGAACCAAGACAAGCTTAATCCACCGAATACAGCGATAGAGCCAATAATTGATGCAAGGAAGGCCATCTGCTCAGGTGTGCTCGAGAACTTCCTTGCCGTTGCTGCAGGAATAATCAGTAGCGATGTCATGATTAACGCACCAACAAACTTCATACCGACAGCAATCACGATACCGACCAATAGCATCAGAATCAGACGCATTAAATCAATGTTGATGCCATCAACCGCCGCGAGATCTTCGTTAACCGTCGTTGATAGTAGCGGTCGCCAAAAGATAGCAAGCACCAATCCAATCACAGCAGCGCCCCCATAGATAAACACCAAGTCAGTCGGCGATACCGCAAGCAAGTCACCAAATAAATAACTCATCAGGTCAACACGAACGTTATCTAAGAAACTGACAGCAACCAAACCAAGTGATAGCGCACTGTGCGCCAAAATACCGAGTAGGGTATCGGTCGCGACCAGCTTTTGTTTTTGTAAAGTCACTAGCAACACGGCCAGCATCAAACAACAAATCAGCAGCGCGAAATACAAGTTAATGTTGAACAGAAAGCCAAGTGCTAAGCCCATCAAAGAAGCGTGAGCAAGCGTGTCACCAAAGTAAGCCATCTTACGCCACACCACGAATGAACCTAGTGGGCCTGCAATTAGTGCAATACCCAAACCCGCCAAAATAGAGGGAAGAAGAAACTCAAGCATTAGTGGTGTCCGTGTTTATGGTTTGAACATTCATGCACGTCGCCTTCGACAGGCTGGCCTGCGAGATCATGATGGTGATGTTCGTGTTGGTGATGATAAAACGCTAGCGTCTCTTGGGTCGCGGTGCCAAAGAGCGCAATATACGAAGGATGGTGTTTGATGTCTGCAGGTGCGCCTGAGCAACAGATGTGGTGGTGTAAACAGATAACATCGTCTGTTTTTGCCATCACTAAATGCAGATCGTGTGAAACCATAAATACGGCACAACCAAAGCGGTGGCGAATGGTGTCAATCAAGTCATACAGGTCTATTTGCCCTTGAACGTCGACGCCTTGAGCCGGTTCATCGAGAACCAGTAGATCTGGTCTTCTTAGCAATGAACGAGCAATGAGCACACGTTGGTTTTCTCCGCCAGATAGCTGGTGCATGTTACTCTTCTGCAGATGTTCAGCACCAACAAGCTTCAATGCTTCAAGGCTCTCTTGCTGACTGAAATTGCCAGTGAGTTTTAGAAAACGCTCTACGTTGAGCGGTAGGGAATCATTGAGCTTTAATTTTTGTGGTACATAGCCAATTTTCAGTTTTTTAGCTTTTGTTATTGTGCCTGAAAATTTGGTCTGTAAACCCAGTACCACTTTTACTAATGTCGACTTTCCTGCACCGTTTGGCCCAATCAGGGTGGTGATTCTGCCGCGCTCTAAATTTAGAGAGATGTTGTCTAGAACTTTTCGACCGTCAAATTCGACGCTCACAGAATCTAGTTGGATTAAGTTATCCATGAATAGAACTCATTTGCAATTCGCTAATGTTATAATGTAACATTTACCTCAAGCCTAAGCTACTTTTCTATTATCGAGGGATTATGTCACGTTCATCTTTTATACTTGCTACTTTGCTTTTAGCGCCAAGTGTCGCAAGTGCCAATACTATTCTAACAAGCTTTAAACCAATTCAAATGATTGTGACAGAATTAACGCAAGGCGTTAGTGAGCCGGATGTGTTGATGAACAGCAATGCTTCGCCGCATGATTATGCGCTTAAGCCATCGGATGTCAAAAAAGTTCATAGTGCCGATATGGTCATCTGGTTCGGCCCTGACCTAGAAGCCTTTCTGACTAAGGTGATTGGTTCAAAAGAAAATGTTATCAAGATCAGTGATATTCCCGGAATCAACTTGCGAGAGTTCGGACACGAAGAGCATGACCACGATGCACATGAAGGGCACCACCACGGTAGCCATGACCCGCATTTTTGGTTAGGTATCGAGCAAGTTGAAGTAGCTGCAAAATACATCTCAGCTAAGTTGATTGAATCTGATCCAGACAACGCAATGGCGTACCAAGAGAATCTCGATTCATTTCTGATTGCATTGAAAGAGAAGCAACAGTCTATTCGAGAGCAACTTGCACCCGTGAAAGACAAAGGTTACTACGTTTTTCATGACGCGTATGGTTACTTTGAGCAAGAGTTTGAGCTAAATAACTTAGGTCACTTTACGGTGAGCCCAGAGCGTAAGCCGGGTGCAAAAAGCCTGATCGCTATTAAGAAAACGATAGTACGTGAAAACGTTCAATGTGTGTTTTCTGAGCCTCAATTCACTCCTGCTGTGATTGAATCAGTGACGCGCGGAAGTAACGCAAAACAAGGTCAGCTTGACCCTATCGGTTCAACAGTTGAAGTGAAGAGTGGAAGCTATTTCGATTTTCTTCAGCAACTTACAGATAGCTATACAAGTTGCTTAGACGAGAAGTAAGTCATAAACGAGTATTCTTTACTCTACTTTGCTCTCGTTAATTTATGAATCATGCCGCTTTTTGCGGCATTTTCGTGACCGCTAAGATAAAACCTCCTAACAAATAACAAACCTCCTTTCTCCTTTTCTAATTTCCGCTAAAATGGAAAGATAATAATAAGCACAAAAAAACTCAGTTTTTGGTTTAGCAACGATAAGACGTTGTGGTACCCAAAATTTCATGTGTTGTTGCTGTTCAGGATTAAGAGTTGTATCGAATTATCTTCAAAATGTTCATGTTAATGAGCATTTCATTTAGCGTTCTAGCGGTAAATACCTCGCCCTCCGTTTTCTATCCTTTGCCCGTTCAAGCGCAAGGGAATTTCCTTGCGGCTAAAAACTTGTATTTAGGTGCCGGAGGTGGGCTCTGGGTTCATGATGTGCATGGAAAAGTACTCTTTTACGATGGTCGAACTCTATTCCCTCGCAAGGGAAGCTTACTGCAATTTTCTTCGGAAAGAGTCGCCTTTCTGAACGATGAGTTTTGGACATTTTTCGACAATGAGGTCTATCGACATAACCCTGGAATTGGCAACGAATTGGCGTTTAGCCTAAGTCCCGGCGCTGAAATAGCGAATATCGGTGCATCAGGCGATTATATTTGGGTTACTGACGGCAGTAATTTCTATACCTACAACACTCAATCTTTAGAATTCAACACCTACTCTCTACTTAAACTGTACCGATACAATAACAGCAGTGACATTGCGATTAACGACGCTGAGTGGGTACTATCAAAGTGGGTGCTAGCGACCAGTTCTGGCGTTTACCTTTCAGAGAATCAAGAGTTTACCCATGTCACCGCATCAGACAAAAACCATATTGAGACGGTTTATTTTTCGAATGCTCGACGTGAGTTAGTGATCGGTACTTTAAATGGTGCTGTGATTGTTGATCTCGCGAACCCAGACAAAGAGACCATCGTTAAAGGGTCGCATGTTCTCTCGTTGGCCGAAACTTCGGACCAGTATTGGATTGGTACAGAGCACGGCCTTATTAGCTACAACTTTATTACGGGACAAATTACTCGATTCGAACAAGCCGCTAGTCAAGACTTCTCGTTACCGGGTGAGAAAATATATTCGTTGATAAACGATCATGCTGGTGGTATGTGGGTTGCGACAAACAACGGTATCCGATACTTCTCACTGTTCAGCAAAACCTTCTCGAGAACACCCCTAACTGTAATGGGCATGCATTCGAGTAGTGTGGTGATCAATAAAGTACTGCCTGTCAGTGACCAGTTATCTTGGGTCGCGTCTTCAATGGGGCTCTACTTGGTTGATTCTGAAAGTGAAGAGAACCCAATTCGTGTTTACTCTAACCCTGTTAATGATTTTGAGATCTTTGGCTCTTCCATTTGGTTGGCGACCGAACAAGGTATCATCAGTCTAAATACGGAAACACTACAACCCGAAGCCCTTGATTTACCGAGGCCAATTGAGGGAGTGCGTGTTGAAAACCTTGCGCTTCAAGCCGATAACGTTCTTTGGATGACCTCTGGGCAAAACCTCTATTCGTTATCTATCGAAACCATGAAACTGACGAGTTATGGCACTGACTGGTTAGTCGACAAGTTCTTGCCTGCGAAGATCACCGCTCTCAATGTAGGCTTGCTAGGTCGCATCTATATAGGAACGGATCATGGCTTCTACTCGTTCATTGATAAACGAATTAGCTTTAGTCGTTCCAGCGAACGGTTTGGCAAAGTCGTCGATATTGAAAAAGCGAAGGATGGAGCGCAGTGGTTTGCGAGCAGTTATGGCGTGTATCGAATCCCGGATGACAGCTCTATTATTCAAGAAATCACTCTTGTTGAAGACAATATTAGCCCCAACTGCCTGATAAGCGATGACAATGGTGTTTGGTTAGGCTCTTCGAAAGGCATCAGTTATTACGGATTGGATGGGCAACTGCATAAACACATAGGTTCGCCATTTGGTTTGATCACCAATGAACTGGCGGCAGGAGCGTGTGCTCTTTTTTACAGTCAAGATAGCCAACCTTCGAGGCTTGTTTTCGGCTCAAAGTATGGTGTAGTCAGCGCGTTATCTAACGAGTTACTGGTATCAACTACACCTCATAGCCGTGCCTTGTTGAGTAAGATAAGTGTCGACCAACAAACGGTATCACTTGGCGGGAAAACGGCAGAGCTGGATGAGATTCCTTATGGTTCATCGATGGGGTTTAAGCTAGGTATCTTACCAGCAACGTTCGCACCTGCGATGGAATACCGACTGAGCGACGATGAACCTTGGAGTGAGTTTGAAGGGGGCTTGTTAACGCTCGATCATCTTCTTCCAGGGGATTACACACTTGAAGTGAAGCCGGTTAAAGGCTCCCATTATCGCTTTGTGTCAACCAATCAAAGCTTCTCGATTGCGGAGCCTTGGTATCTGACCAATTGGGCTGCAGCAAGCTCTCTGATATTACTGATTGGCGTTGTGACTATCTTAGTCTTTTGGCGTTCGCGTTATGTCACTTTTGCCAACCGGCACTTAAAAGCGCAAGTTGCACTGAAGACAGACCAATTGAGGCACCAAAGCCGGATATTACTCGCCACTAATCAACAGCTTAAAAAGCAGCTATCCGTGAAGAATGCGCTTGTGTCTCACACTGCCAATGAACTCTCTTCTGAAGTGAATCATATTGCTGCGATGCTCCCGAATTGGAATGACGAGCTCGGGAAGTCGCCGATTCTAACCTTGAAAAATGGCTTAGCTCAATTGAGTAATACGCCTCAAGGAGAAGGGCAAGTTTGTTACGATATAATTTTAATCTTAGAGGTGGTACTCAAAGCTTGGCAGGATGACTTAACCAAAGCCGGTATTGAACTGGATATTAAAGTCGAAACAAAACAACGATATGTCTCGTTGCTGTATTTTAATCTCGATATTATCTTCAATAGCTTGGTTGCGAGCATCATCAAGAGAAACTTTAAGTCGCAGAGTATGGTGGTTCTGGTTGAAGAGGTTAAGGAGCATCTTGTTGTGACCATTCGAGATCATGGGATGCCTTTCCCTAAACTGGCATCAAGCATGGGTGACAATACCGGAAAGTCGACCGACCTTAACATCGAAAAGCTGCCGCTATTGATGAATCAGAGCGGTGGTGAGCTTAATGCCTTTGTTTCGGAGTCTCAAAATAAGGTTCAGCTTTCGTGGCCAATTGAGTATCAAGTACTCGACAATCTTGAAGCCAGCACAATTGAACAGATTGAAACCATTAAGCTTGCCGCCTCAACACCAGAGCAACAAAAACTGACAGCGGAACAAGAGTGGAAGAACAGAGTGTCGCAGCTTGTGAGTGAAAACTACGCTGATGCCGAGTTCAGTACTGCAACTGCCGCTAAGTATTTGTTTATGTCTGAGAGAAGCTTACAGAGACGCTTTAAATCGGCTTACAACAAGACCTTCAAAGAGCACTTGAATGAAGTACGTCTAGAGCATGCGTGTGAGCGCTTACTCGCTGGAGAGAAGATCTCTGATGTGGCGTTTGATTCGGGGTTCAATGACCCTTCCTATTTCAGTCAAAGGTTTAAGCACCACTTTGGCATGTCACCATCTAAGTTTGCTGAAAACAACGAAGAGTAGCACGCAGCGGATACTCAGCTAGAACATAAATAAAGATACTTTAGCCTCGACATTCGTGTTGGGGCTTTTTTATGCTTCTACGAGATACGAGATACGAGATA
>NZ_JBFRPK010000005.1:0-22310 GCF_041471965.1 Vibrio sp. 10N.261.51.A3 | reverse complement strand
GAGATACGAGATACGAGATAAATGGGGAGTTTAAAAAGGTTGTTGGGATAAAACAAAGGGAAGAAAAAAAATATCGTGGCATAGCCGGGGGGACTATACCACGGGTGCCAACGACACCTTCGCTTGCTGCCGGAGTGATATAGCAAAGCCATATCACCTCTGGAATAAAATTAAAGAGAAGTAGTTTCTCTTCGATGGAGTAACTATACGTCCAGCTACTTATTTTACTTATAAAATTAACGACAGATACCTATGAGAAAACCGACATTGCCTCAAGTGATTGATAATTAATGATTTGTTTTTGTTTGGGAGGGTTTGTACTAGTGAGGTAGTTCTCGCTAGTTGTTGAAAGTAACGTTTTTGACGTAAACGTTTTTAACGAAACTTACGAGTATGTATTTTCGAAAACATTGATTTCACACAATAGAATTGTGGGCATGTATGTGTATCATGGCGTTAATAACAATCTTTCTCATTATCAGTCACGAATTGGGTACTTATGAAACTCTCACAACTAGAGCAAGGAAAGGCGGCTTCTATTGTTGCACTAACAGGTTTAACACCAGACGTAAGGAAGAAACTTATGGTCATGGGTATGTTGCCAAAAACCGAGGTGACGCTTATCCGCCGTGCACCTATGGGTGATCCGCTTCAAGTTGAAGTGAGAGGTGTTTCTATCGCCATTCGTGAAAGCATTGCAGAACAAATCGAGGTTATCTAAATGGATTATCAAGTTCTTACCGTTGGTAACCCGAATAGTGGTAAAACAACACTGTTCAACGCACTGACTGGTGCTAAGCAACACGTTGGTAACTGGGTTGGTGTCACTGTTGAAAAGAAGACGGGTTTATACTCGCACGCTGGTGATCAGTTTCAACTAACGGATTTACCGGGTATCTACGCACTAGACAGTGGTAATGATGCGAACAGCATCGATGAGTCTATCGCGTCTCGCGCTGTTTTAACTCACCCAGCAGATGTGATCATCAATGTTGTCGACGCTAACTGTCTAGAACGAAGCTTATATATGACATTACAGCTGCGTGAGTTGGGTCGCCCAATGATCGTTGTGTTGAACAAAATGGATGTATTAAAGCGCGAACGTCAGGTGATTAACCTTAAAGCACTAGAGAAAGAGCTAGGTTGCCCAGTTCTAAGCTTGTCTGCAAACGATAAAGGTCAAGTGGTTCGCTTTAAAGAGCGTCTGCATAAACTGCTTGTTCAAGGTGTGAGCCTTGACCCTATCTCTATTGATTACGATGCCGCGTTAGAGGCTCTTATCCCTTCTGTTGAGTCACAATTTGATGATGCTGACGTATCTCACCGAGCGCTAGCGATTCGTGCTTTAGAAAATGATTACTTGGTATTGAATGGTTTAGCCCCACAAACTCGCACTCAAATTGATAGCGTGCGTCTTGGTGCCGATTTCGATATTGACCTTGCTGTTGCTGACGCTAAATACACTTTCTTACATGACCTTTGTAAACGTGTTCGTCGCAGCGAAGGCAAACTAAGCCGTAACTTTACAGAGAAAGCAGACCAATTCATTTTGAACAAATGGGTCGGTATTCCTTTCTTCTTCGTTATCATGTACCTAATGTTCATGTTCTCTATCAATATCGGTAGTGCGTTTATCGACTTCTTCGATATTGGTGTTGGAGCAATATTAGTTGATGGTGGACACCACTTATTAGATGGCCATTTACCAGTTTGGTTAGTCACTGTACTTGCTGATGGTATTGGCGGCGGTATCCAAACGGTTGCGACCTTTATTCCTGTTATCGCAGCGCTTTACCTATTCTTAGCGGTACTAGAAAGCTCAGGCTACATGGCTCGTGCTGCATTTGTACTTGATAAAGTGATGCAGAAGATTGGTTTACCGGGTAAAGCATTTGTCCCACTTGTACTGGGCTTTGGTTGTAACGTGCCTTCAATCATGGCAACTCGTACTCTTGACCAAGAGCGCGAACGTAAACTAGCAGCATCAATGGCGCCGTTTATGTCATGTGGTGCTCGTTTACCGGTATACGCACTGTTCGCGGCGGCGTTCTTCCCAGGTGCAGGACAAAACGTAGTATTCGCTCTGTACATCATGGGTATCGTTGCTTCTGTATTTACGGGTTTGTTCCTGAAAAACACGATCTACCCAGGTAGCAGTGATAGCTTAGTGATGGAAATGCCAGATTACGAATTGCCGACAGTGCAAAACGTAATGTTGAAAACTTGGCAGAAGCTGAAGCGTTTCGTACTTGGTGCAGGTAAAACAATCGTGATGGTTGTGGCTATTCTTAGTTTCCTAAACTCTCTAGGTATGGACGGCAGCTTTGGTAACGAAGATAGCGAAAACTCAGTACTGTCTAGAGCAGCTCAAGTTGTAACACCTGTATTCCAACCAATTGGTATTACTGAAGAGAACTGGCCTGCAACGGTTGGTATCATCACAGGTATTTTCGCTAAAGAAGCCGTTGTTGGTACATTAAATAGCCTATATACAACGCCTTCTGATGAAGAAGCAGCTGAGTTTGACTTAGCAGCAAGCCTGCAAGAAGCGGTAATGACGATCCCTGAAAACCTAGCCGGATTGAGCTACTCAGATCCATTAGGTATTGAAGTTGGCGACTTGTCTGACTCTAATTCTGTAGCAGCTGACCAAGAAGTCGATACCTCTATCTTTGGTAACTTGAAAGACAAGTTTGTATCTGGTCATGCGGCATTCGCTTACTTGATTCTTATCCTGCTTTACACGCCTTGTGTGGCCGCGATGGGTGCTTATGTTCGTGAATTTGGTCAGACGTTTGCACGCTTCATCGCGGTTTGGACGATGGCTCTTGGTTACTTTGGTGCGACTTTTTACTACCAAGCGGCAAACTTTGCTGCGCATCCTGTGACAAGTGCAGTATGGATGGTGGCGATTGCTGGTGGTTTTGTGGTGACGTATCGCGTCTTCAAGAAAGTGGGCAGTAAGCAGAAAGCACTAGAGGTGCAAGTAGTATGATTTTAACTGAACTTCATCAATACATTGATAGCCACGGCGTTGCGGCTCGTAAAGAGCTCGCTGCAAAGTTTGGCATGAGTGAAGATGGCGTCGATGCGATGCTGAGTGTTTGGGTCAAGAAAGGGAAAGTTTCTCGCTTGGTCGATACGAATAAGCATGGTCATACAACGCGTATTCGCTACACCATCAGCAAACAAGATGGTTTGTCGCTTAACGTGATGATGTAGTTCGGTCTTCAGACTCTCGTTGAAAAAGGCGAGATTAGAAAATGACAAAGCCGCTTATCTAAGATGAGCGGCTTTTTGTTATGTGTCTTTTCTGAAGTGTTTTGCTTTAAAGCTCAATGAGATGAACTCGAATTATGCTTTCTTGAAGATAGAGCTCAGTGACAGAACGTTTTGGATACGAGTCAGGATAGCGGCTTGATCTTCTTCACTGCGCTGTTCGCCTTTTGTATTACCCCATACTGGGCCGGGCCAAGCAATGTCGTCTTTGAAGCGTGCAATATGGTGGATGTGCAGTTGTGGCACCATATTACCCAGCGCACCAAGGTTCAATTTGTCTGGTTGGAACGTTGCTTCTAATGCTTGGCTTACCGCCTGAGATTCATGTAGGAACTGCTGTTGCTCTTTCATTGGTAAGTGGTGCAACTCTTTTAGGTTGGCACGTTTTGGTACCAAGATAACCCAAGGCACTGCGTTATCTTTGTGTAGCAGGGCTAAGCTCAGTGGAAATTCGCCGATAAGTGTGGTGTCTTTCGCAAGTTGCGGGTGAAGTTCGAAGCTCATGATCTTTCCAATTAATTGTTTTACATGAGTATAAGGTCGGAGTTTGAATGTGGCTAGGGCTTACGTTCTCAATAAGCAGATTCCCTATCACGTTCGTCCCTCACTGTAGGGAATGATGGTGAGAAGAGGGATAACGATTTGGTGTGGTTTGATGCGCATCATTGATGTTGTCTTGGATTCACTACACCTATTCTCGTCATCTCCTAGAGCGACGAATGAGCGTAATAGGGGATCTCTTGCTGTGTAGGTTAGCTAATCGCTTAAATAATCGAGTAAACAAACCTCCAGACAAAAAAAAGGTTGACGCTTTCACGTCAACCTTTCTAATTTTCTCGAATCTCGAATCTCGAATCTCGAATCTCGAATCTCGAATCTCGAATCGCTTACATGCGCTCTAGAGTGTCGATACCTAGAAGCGATAGACCTTGCTTGATCGTCTTCGCTGTTAGTGCAGCAAGCTTCAGACGGCTCTGCTTAACAGCTTTGTCTTCAGCAACTAGGATAGGGCAAGCTTCGTAGAAGCTAGAGAATTGACCAGCTAGTTCGAATAGGTAGCTACACATGATGTGTGGTTGACCTTCACGAGCAACAGACTGTACTGCTTCTTCAAACTGTAGAAGTTTCGCGATAAGCGCTTTCTCTTTCTCTTCAGTGATTTTGATTTCACCTTCAAGCGAGTCCATAGAAATGCCAGCTTTAGCAAATACAGAAGCAACACGAGTGTATGCGTACTGCATGTATGGTGCTGTGTTGCCTTCGAATGCAAGCATGTTGTCCCAATCGAACACGTAGTCAGTAGTGCGGTGCTTAGAAAGGTCTGCGTACTTAACCGCTGCCATAGCAACAGTGTTCGCGATCGCTTTCTTCTCGTCTTCTGCTAGTTCTGGGTTCTTAGATTCGATTAGCTGCGCTGCACGAACTTCGGCTTCATCAAGAAGATCAGCAAGACGAACAGTACCGCCTGCACGAGTCTTGAATGGTTTACCGTCTTTACCTAGCATCATGCCGAATGCGTGGTGCTCAAGAGAAACAGATTCTGGGATGTAACCTGCTTTACGAACGATAGTCCAAGCTTGCATTAGGTGTTGGTGCTGACGTGAGTCGATGAAGTAAAGTACGCGGTCTGCGCCTAGTTCTTCAAAACGGTATTTTGCACAAGCGATATCAGTGGTTGTGTAAAGGAAGCCGCCGTCACGTTTCTGGATGATAACGCCCATTGGGTCGCCATCTTTGTTTTTGTATTCGTCTAGGAATACAACCTGTGCGCCGTCATCTTCTTTTGCAAGACCTTGCTCTTTTAGGTCAGCAACGATAGTTGGAAGCATGTGGTTGTACATGCTTTCGCCCATTACGTCATCACGCGTTAGAGACACGTTTAGGCGATCGTAGTTGCGTTGGTTTTGAATCATTGTTACGTCAACAAGCTTCTTCCACATCTCTGCGCAGAACTCGTCGCCGCTTTGTAGTTTAACAACGTAGCCACGTGCTTTAACTGCGAACTCTTCGTCTTCATCGTAAAGCTTTTTAGATTCACGGTAGAAGCCTTCAAGGTCAGCAAGTTCCATTGAAACTTCGCCAGACTCAGCTTGAACGCGCTCAAGGTTTGCGATAAGCATACCAAATTGAGTACCCCAGTCACCGATGTGGTTAGCACGGATAACGTTGTGGCCTAGGAACTCAAGAGTACGAACGACCGCATCACCGATGATGGTTGAACGTAGGTGACCAACGTGCATCTCTTTCGCAACGTTTGGTGCAGAGTAATCCGCAACAATTGTTTGTGTTTCTGCTACTGCAACACCAAGGCGAGAATCAGCCAATGCTGCGTCTGCTTGTTGTGCTAGGAAAGCTTCATCTAGGAAGATGTTAAGGAAACCTGGGCCTGCGATTTCTACTTTAGAAGCGATACCGTCTAGGTTTAGAACGTCCAATACTTTTTGAGCAAATTCTCGTGGGTTAGTGCCTAGTCGTTTAGCAACGCCCATAACGCCGTTTGCTTGGTAGTCACCAAACTGTGGTTTTGCAGATTGACGAACAGCAGCAGGAGAGCCTGCAGGTGCGCCAGCGGCTTCTAGAGCCTGAGATACTTTGTCATTAATAAGTGCTTGGATATTCACACGCGTTTCCTTCAATTCAAGGATGATAAGAGTGGCCGTTAATTCTTGGTCATTAAATTGGTTAATTATGCTTCTAGTTAACGATTTAATGCCAAAATCAGCAGCAGACTCTGTTTAAGTTCACAGAAATGGCGGTAATCATACCAATTTTGTGCGGTTTCTTATAGGTCGAATTGATAGAAAATTAACATTTCCTGAGTGGTTTTTGACAATCGACTTTTAGCAAGACGCGTTTGCATGTTTAAGGAGCGAAAAGAACATAGTTATTGAGTGTTTTTTGTAAAAGCAACGCTTGTTGCAAAAGGCAAAACTGATAACATGCAGCCATTATTTGGAGAACACAGACAATGATGATGAGCCTGAAGCAAGCTGAACTAGAACCACAACAAATGATCGCCCGCCTTGATACTTTTATGGCAAAAATCGAGAGCCTAGGAAATACATTAGGTTTGGATTTAAGCTTTGCTCAAGCGGATCATATTGCGCTGCGAATCAATGACACTGAGCTAGCGAAATCTGCCCATCAAGCGTGGTCTGAGTACGGCTCTACGATTTCTGAGGCGATGATTAATGGTCGTCCAATTGTGGTGTTGGCTTTCGATGAACCCTTGCAAAGCCTTGGCTGGAAAATTGAATGTTTGGAGCTGCCATATCCAGCAGAAGGTAAGATTTACCCAAGCCAAGATTGGGAACATGTAGAGTTTGTGATTCCTTCTCATGCCCAAACAGCTGATGAGTATCTAGCGGATCTTAAAGAAACTTACCCGCAGTTCGCTGCTAGCTTTGAAACGCTGGGTGAGCAAGGCGTTAAGATCAAACTCTCTAGCCCGAAAGGCGAGGGTGAACGCTTGAATAACCCAACAGTGGCTTTTAAACATCAAGGGATTTGCATCAAGCTGCATCCACACTCTTTGAAGAAGATTGTGGAATCAGAACAGGCTTAATTTGAATAGAGAGTTGCTAGGAAAGAGATTCCTGATCTCGCCTTGGCTCGTCGGAATGACGGGGTGTTCGATGAAATTTTCCAGAGTCTATCTTTGGATAGTGACAGACTGAGCGTTCGAGAGCGTATGTTAGAGCCTATAGCTCGAAGGTTCATCACCGAGTTCGTCATTCCCGATAGCGACGAAGGAGCGTAGTCGGGAATCTCTCAAAGCGAGCCTGATCATCAGATACAAAAAACGCGCGATGGGCTTTCCCTATTGCGCGTTTTTTATTGGGTTCTAACTGGAAGTCTTACCGGAAATCGAATATCCGATTTACAGAATTACAGTCTTGTTGCCGTAAACAAACACATGATCATTGATCACCTTGTTTAACGCCTTACTTAATACATTCTTCTCTACGTCACGACCGGCTTGTGCCATGTCTTTCGCGCTGAAGTTGTGATCCACAGGGATAACATCTTGCTTGATGATTGGACCTTCATCCAAATCATTCGTCACAAAGTGTGCCGTTGCGCCAATGATCTTCACGCCGCGCTCATACGCTTGTTGGTATGGCTTCGCGCCAATAAATGCTGGCAAGAAGCTGTGGTGGATATTGATGATCTTGTGGTGGTATTTTTCAACAAAACCTGGTGTCAGCACTCGCATGTACTTAGCCAAAACAAGGTAATCCGCCTCGTACTGGTCAATCACTTCTAGCATCTTCTTCTCATGTTCTTCACGGTTTAGCCCTTCGTGAGAAACATGGTGGTAAGGGATGTCAAAACGCTCGGTTAGGCTTTGTAGAATGTCGTAGTTACCGACAACGGCCGCAATTTCAACGTCTAAGCTGCCATCGAAGTTCTTCATTAGAATGTCGCCAAGGCAGTGTGCTTCCTTGGTCACGAGTATCACAACACGCTTGCGAGACGAATCAACAAGCTTACGTTTCGTATTTGGTGGCAGGGCTTGGTCTAAATCGGCAAGCAAGGTTTCATCATTGAAATAGCCTTCCAGCTCGGTGCGCATAAAGAAGTGGCCACTTGTGTTATCTACGAACTCATTGTTGTGAATAATATTGAGTTGGTGCTTATAACAAATATTGGTGATCTTAGAGATGAGGCCCGGGGCATCAGTACAATGTGTTAGTAAAGTTTTTCTTTCCATTTGCATCTTACTTCCATGAAATGTTGCACTTATTATATGAAATAGGGATTCTTCAAATTTAATGCAGGCCGTCGAACGGTGAACTGAGCCGCAATATCACCGTTATAATTAATCTATTATCAAGTTGGTTTCAACAAATTCTGCTGCTGATTTATCGCTTTGATAAATTGTTTGATATAGAAATATCAGTTTTTAGATAGAAAAACAGGCAGAAGCTTCATTTTTAAAAGTTTTGACCGTAGTACGCATTTGAACTTCAACCGAGGCATTTACGCCTTGGCCAAAAATAGAGGTGATACTTATGGATAAAGAGTTACTAGCCAAAAAACTGTACTGCAAGCGAGTGAATTCATTGGCGAGAGGTACCGAATTAGATGGTCATGTTCTAGATGAAATGTGGGAAAGTAAGACCTCACCAACCGATGCAGCGAAAGCCATACAGCCTGGTGATAACCATTTTGAAGGTGCTCCTTGGCTATCACGTTATCTCAGTCGAAAATAAAAACGATTCTCTAATCCCTACTTCTTCAATTCTTACCTTCAAGGTAACTTAAGCCACGTCAAGCCAAGCCAAACCAAACACCTCCGGTGCGAAGTCATTCTTGATTCGCGCCGGCTCACTAAACCTGCCATAATTCTCCTTCTCTTTTTCTAAACTTCGTACTCTATGATATCTAAAACGTTTTCTGCTGATGGCGCTCTGGGCAAAGCTATCCCTGGGTTTCAACCAAGACAAGCTCAGTTAGACATGGCTGAAGCGGTTTCACAAGCTATTGAAAATCAAAGCCAGTTGGTTGTTGAGGCTGGAACAGGTACTGGTAAGACGTTTGCTTACCTAGTGCCTGCGCTGCTTAGTGGCAAGAAAACCATCATTAGTACGGGGTCTAAAAACCTTCAAGAACAGCTGTTTCACCGAGATTTACCCTTGATGGTCGATGCGCTTGGCTTTTATGGTCAAGTTGCGTTGCTCAAAGGACGTTCAAACTATTTGTGTTTGGACAGACTCAGCCGCCAAATGATCGAGAGTCATGGTGCTCATACCGATCCAACGCTGCTGGCTCAGTTAGTCAAAGTTCGTAGTTGGTCGTCATCCACTCAAACGGGTGATTTAGGCGATTGTGATGATATCGCTGAAGACAGCCCGGTTATTCCAACCATTACCTCGACCAATGATAATTGCTTGGGTAAAGAGTGCCCAAGCTACACTGATTGCTTCGTGCTTAAAGCGCGTAAAAAAGCGATGGACTCTGATGTTGTCGTGGTAAACCACCATTTGTTCTTAGCGGATTTAGCGATTAAAGAGACCGGATTCGGTGAGCTAATTCCTGAAGCCGATGTGTTTATTTTCGATGAAGCGCATCAACTTCCCGATATCGCCAGCCAGTACTTCGGACAATCGGTTTCCAGTCGACAGATCCAAGAGCTAGCCAAAGACATTGAAATCGCTTACCGAACTGAAGCCAAAGACATGCGTCAGCTACAGAAAGTAGGGGATAGGCTCGTTCAATCGTCAGCAGATCTGCGTATTGTGCTTGGTGATACCGGCTTTCGTGGTAACTGGCGCGAAGCCTTGAAATCTGAGTCGATTGCACGCGAGTTGGTTCGTTTGCAAGATGCTCTACAACTTGCTGTTGATGTATTGAAGTTAGCACTTGGGCGAAGCCAACTGTTAGACACGGCTTTCGAACGCGCAAACATGATTAAGTCGCGTATCGAACGTGTGTGCGATGTGTCGATCACTGGCTATTCGTATTGGTATGACACCACGCCGCGCCACTTTGCTTTGCACATCACACCGCTTTCTGTCGCCGATAAATTCCACGAACAGATTGAGCTGAAGCCGGGCGCGTGGGTGTTTACCTCAGCAACCTTGGCGGTGTCGGATGATTTCGACCACTTTACTTCTCGATTAGGGTTAAAACCGTCAGCTCAGTTTTCATTGCCGAGCCCGTTTGATTAT
Organism: Vibrio sp. 10N.261.51.A3; assembly: GCF_041471965.1. Taxonomy (NCBI): domain Bacteria; kingdom Pseudomonadati; phylum Pseudomonadota; class Gammaproteobacteria; order Vibrionales; family Vibrionaceae; genus Vibrio; species Vibrio sp. 10N.261.51.A3. The sequence goes on along the minus strand of NZ_JBFRPK010000005.1, from coordinate 12,357 downwards.
CCAAATCAGGCGCGCTTGTGTGTACCTCGTTATCTTCCTGAACCGAATAGCCCCGGTCTCGCAGATAAGCTAGTGAGAATGCTGACCCCAGTGATTGAGCAAAACCAAGGTCGCTGTTTCTTCTTATGTACTTCACACAGCATGATGAAAGAGTTGGGGGAGCGATTCCGTGAAACACTCTCGGTTCCAGTTCTGCTGCAAGGTGAGACGAGTAAGCAAAAAACCTTAGCCGAATTCATGGAATTAGGTAACGCATTGCTGGTGGCTACGGGTGCTTTCTGGGAGGGGATAGATGTTAGGGGCGACGCATTAAGCTGTGTTATCATCGATAAATTACCCTTTACGGCCCCTGATGACCCTTTACTTAAGGCTCGAATTGAGGACTGTAAGTTAAAAGGGGGTGATCCTTTTGCACAGGTACAGTTGCCAGACGCCGTGATTACCTTGAAACAGGGTGTCGGCCGATTGATACGTGACAAGCGCGATAATGGCGCTTTGATTATTTGCGATAACCGATTGGTGACTCGCGATTACGGTGGCATATTTTTGGCGAGTTTACCGCCTATCCCACGTACCCGTGACTTAGGGGTCATTAAAGAATTCTTAGCTAAAGACCATTCAACCGCTGCTGAGTAATTGGCATTGTTGAGTTTAGCCATTATTTTTAGATTAGATAACGAATATTTGAGACACAAATGAGCGCGAAAATTCTTGCAGTAGATACCGCAACTGAAAACTGTTCAGTTGCATTAGTAATTGGTGACCAGGTGTTCGCACGTAGCGAAGAGGCTCCTCGAGACCATACGAAGAAAATTCTACCTATGGTGGATGAAGTACTGAAAGAAGCGAATGTCGCTTTAACCGATATCGATGCTATCGCGTTTGGCCAAGGCCCAGGCAGTTTCACGGGTGTGCGTATTGGTATTGGTATTGCTCAGGGCTTGGCTTTTGGTGCGGATTTACCAATGATTGGTGTCTCTACACTGGCAGCGATGGCGCAAGGCAGCTACCGTAAATTTGGTGAAACTCATGTAGCAACAGCGATTGATGCGCGTATGAGCGAAGTGTACTGGGCTCGTTACAGCCGCGAACAAGATGGTCGTTGGACTGCGGTTGATGCCGAATGTGTAACGCCACCAAGTGAACTGGCTGCGCAGTTAGAAGCAGATTCTGAAATATGGGCGAAAGTCGGTACCGGCTGGGAAGCTTATGCCGAGCATATGGATACACTTGCGATCAACACCAAAGCGTGTGAAGTGCTATTCCCAGAAGCTCAAGATATGGCGTTCCTTGCTCAATTTGCTTACGCAGAAGGTAAAGCGGTTGCAGCAGAAGAATCTGAGCCAGTTTATCTTCGTGACAAAGTGACTTGGAAGAAACTGCCAGGTCGCGAATAATTTTTACAAGGTTCTGATGCAAATTAGGTCTAAATGCGTATTATTTAGATTTGAGAGGGCAGATATTTAGTCATGGTATCAATTAACAACTTACCTCCTTCTTCGATAGGCAGCACGTCTAAGCCGAATCGAATTAAAAAGAAGGAGCAGGCAAAAAAATCTGATGCTAGCACTGCGGTTGGGCAACCGACTAAGGTCGCTAATGCTGTTTCTCACTCTATTCGTCAAGTTAAAGAGTCTGAACTACACAAGGCTCAAATCCAGTATGATCTTCCAGAAGGCCGAGGACGTAAGGCTATGGAAGAGTATATGGATGTAATGAATCAGGCGAAGAAAGAAGAACTTGCAAAGCTTATCGGTGTCGATATCTACATCTAGAGCTTCTTATTAATGCCTGTTTAAGGACCAGAACCATGTCAAATTATCTCTCTAAATTACGCTTAATAGCCCTTTCTCTTGGTGTCTTGGTACTTGCCGGGTGTTCATCACTTCCTAGCGAACTTGAAGCAAAATCAGAGCCTGTAATTAGTGATTACCAACAGTGGGTCGACCAACTACCGGAGGCGAAAAGTGTTCGATTGGGTGGCGTTATCTCTAAAGTAACCAACTTGAAAGATAAGACTCGAATCGAAGTTGCTAATATGCCGATTTCGAGTAGCGGTAAGCCAGACCTAGACGCAGAGCCAAGCGGACGTTTTGTTGGTTATATTGAAGGGTATGTTGAGCCTCTAAGTTTTGCAGAAGGCCGTCTGATTACACTGGTTGGTCAGTCAAGCGGAAGTGAAGATGGAAAAATAGGGGAATACCCTTACATCTTCCCTGTGATGAAAGTGGACAACCAACGACTGTGGAACATCACTGAGCGTGTTGTTGTTAACGATTTTGCACCAACCTACTACTCGTGCAGAAGTTTACATTGTCGCAGTTTTCAAACGATGCCAAGACAAGGTCGAGTGATACAGGACGTAGAGTAATTAACTTTTTAGACGTTGATTGCGCAAACAGATGGAACTAAGTGTTTGATGATTGAAAAGTCATACTCCCTTGCGAGCGGGACGCTTGCAACACAACAGATTGGCAACCCACAAACGACCGCAACGACGGTCGTTTTTATTCATGGGTGGTTGGATAATTCGTCCAGCTTTAATCCGGTTATGCAGCAAGTCGCCAAGTTTGCGCCCAATGCTCACCTTGTTGCTATCGATCTCTTCGGACACGGCTTCTCGTCGCACAAATCGGGAAGTTACTACCCATTTCATGATTATATTGATGACTTGCATCAGTTGGTGACTAAATTATCGCCAAACAGACTGGTACTGGTAGGACATTCACTTGGTGCATTGATAGCAAGTTGCTATAGTGCCGCCTTTCCTGAAAAGGTGTCAGGATTAATTCAAATTGAAGGTCACGGACCTCTTTCAGAAGCTCCCCAAGAAACGGTTTCTCGCTTGAGAGATGGGGTACTCAGTCGTCTTCGACAGCGAAGAAAGCCTTCACGTCCTCTGGCAAGCCTTGAGGATGCTATTAAGCTGAGAGCTCACGCCAATCAAATCAATGCTGAATTAATTGCTCCTATTGTCGAGCGAGGAATTGTCGAGTTAGATAACTCTTGGCAATGGCGATGCGACCCTAACCTAAGATGTGACTCGTTATATCGAATGTCACAGGCGCACGCTGAAGCGATCATGGCGGCTATTGAATGCCCTCAATTAATAGTTTTAGGAAATGATGGATTCCGACATTTGCAGCATAATCGCTACAAATCAGCCCATAGTCCTCTAAATATAGAGACTGTTCCTGGTGGACATCATTGTCATTTAGAGAGCCCAGAGCTAGTTTCAGAGCTAATTCTTGGTGTAGTTAACAAAATTTAAACAAGTGTTTGAGCCTTTTAGTGCTCATGCACTAAAGCTGTGCTGTAATACCGCAATGATAAAAAGCGGCGAAGCAGTCGTCAGCTGATAAACGAGGAGTAACATCGTGGATAAACCTTGGCTTTCACGTTATCCAAGTGACGTACCAGAAACGATCAACCCAGATCAGTACCCATCTCTTGTAGAAATGTTTGAACAGTCGGTACAGAAGTACGCGGACCAACCTGCATTCGAGAACATGGGCTCGATTATGACATTCCGTAAGCTTGAAGAGCGCAGCCGTGCTTTTGCCGCTTACCTACAGAATGACTTGAAACTGAAGAAGGGCGATCGCGTCGCGCTAATGATGCCAAACCTACTGCAATACCCAATTGCACTATTTGGTGTATTGCGTGCAGGTATGATTGCAGTGAACGTCAACCCACTGTACACACCTCGTGAGCTTGAACATCAACTGAACGATTCTGGTGCAAAGGCGATTGTTATCGTATCTAACTTTGCGAGCACGCTAGAGAAAGTCGTTGATAACACGCCGGTTAAACACGTTGTTCTAACTAGCCTAGGGCAAATGCTGCCACGCGCGAAAGGGACAATTGTCGACTTTGTAGTGAAATACGTAAAAGGCATGGTGCCTAAGTATGATCTGCCGGGTGCTATCTCATTCAGAAAAGCGCTGCACAAAGGTCGTCGTCTTCAATATGTGAAACCGTTCATGGCGGGTGATGACATCGCGTTCCTACAGTACACTGGTGGTACAACAGGTGTAGCGAAGGGCGCAATCCTAACGCACCGCAATATGATTGCGAACGTACTTCAAGCGAAAGGGGCTTACGGTCCTGTTCTGCAAGAAGGCCGCGAGTTGGTTGTAACGGCATTACCGCTTTACCACGTATTTGCACTGACGGTGAACTGCTTACTGTTTGTTGAGATGGGTGGTCGTAACCTTCTAATTACTAACCCTCGTGACATTCCTGGCTTTATTAAAGAGCTGCAAAAGGTTCCGTTTACCGCAATTACCGGCGTAAACACCTTGTTTAATGCGCTAGTTAATAACGAAGATTTCCACGAGTTGGATTTCAGTAACCTACGCCTATCTGTTGGCGGCGGCATGGCGGTTCAACGCGCTGTTGCTGAGCAATGGAAGAAAGCGACAGGCATTCACCTATTGGAAGGCTATGGCTTAACTGAGTGTTCACCACTGGTAACGGGTAACCCATACGACCTGAAAGACTACACAGGTGCTATCGGCCTACCAGTACCATCGACAGAAGTTCGTATTGTTGATGATGAAGGTAAGGTTATTGCTAATGACCAAGTAGGCGAGCTACAAGTTCGTGGCCCTCAAGTGATGCAAGGTTACTGGCAGCGCCCTGAAGCGACCAAAGAAGTGATCGATCAAGACGGTTGGTTATCGACAGGTGACATCGTTAAGTTTGATGACGAAGGCTTGTTGTACATCGTTGACCGTAAGAAGGACATGATTCTTGTATCAGGCTTCAACGTCTACCCGAACGAGATTGAAGACGTTGTGGCTCTGCATGGTAAAGTGCTTGAAGTAGCAGCTATCGGTCAACCTCATGAAGTGTCTGGTGAATTGGTTAAGATCTACGTGGTTAAGCGTGACCCTAGCCTGACCAAAGAAGACATTATCGCGCACTGTCGTGAGCACTTAACGGGTTACAAAATCCCTAAATTAGTCGAGTTCAGAGATGATCTTCCAAAGACTAACGTAGGTAAGATCTTACGCCGCGTACTGCGTGAAGAAAACGATGCAGAACTTGCGAAACGCGCTAGCGAATAATTAGCCCGTTTGCGCGAAAGTACTGCACCAAAACCATTGAGGCGCTTAATCTAAGCGAGCGCTGAAAAATGGTGTTAGAATGCCGACAGTTAATGTCGGCATTTTTGTATCCGGCGATCAAATAGAAACCAGTGAGAGTTTTTGTGGATTATCAAATCATTACCCAATTGAAAGACCTTGAGCGAGTTTGCCAACAAGCACGTGAAGCCGATGTCGTTATGCTTGATACGGAGTTCGTTCGTACAAGAACCTATTACCCTCAATTAGGCTTGATTCAGTTATTTGATGGTGAAACGCTGTCACTGATTGACCCTATTGCTCTTGGTGAAATGACACCATTTGTTGGATTGTTGAAAGATGCTTCTGTTCTGAAAGTACTGCACGCTTGCGGTGAAGATTTGGAAGTGTTCCAGAACGCATTCGGTTGTACGCCAACTCCAATGGTCGACACACAGATCATGGCGGCTTTCTTGGGTCATGGTTTATCAACAGGCTTTGCTGCTCTGGTTTCCGAGTTTGTCGGTGTCGATCTCGATAAGAGTGAATCTCGCACTGACTGGCTAGCGCGTCCGCTTTCTCAAAAACAATTGGACTACGCAGCAGCAGACGTGCATTACCTAATGCCAATGTACAACAAGCTTCTAGAAAAAGTGATGGAAGCTGGCTGGTGGGAAGCGGCTCAGCAAGAGTCTGATTTACAAGTTGCCAAGCGCATTCGTAAAGTAAACCCAGATACAGCCTACCTTGATATTAAAGGGGCGTGGCAGCTTAAACCTAAGCAATTAGCGATCTTACGACCTCTAGCAACTTGGCGTCTAAAAGAAGCAATCAAGCGCGATTTAGCGCTGAACTTTGTCTTCAAAGAACAAGACCTATGGGCTGTGGCGCGTTTTGCGATGAAAGATCCCAAGCACATGGAGCAAGAGGGTTTTGATTACCGCTCTGTGCGTCGCCATGGTGCGAAGATCAGCTCAATCGTAAAGTTAGCGGAACATACACCAGAAGAAGAGTACCCAGCACCAGTAGAACGTCTAATGGACTTCCCTGGCTACAAGCAACTCTTCAAAGTGCTGAAAGATGAAGTGAAAACAGCATCACAACACAGTGGTTTGGCGACGGAATTCTTGGCATCGAAGAAGCAACTTAACCAAATGTTAAGCTGGGTGTGGAAGCACGATCGTAACCCAGAAAAGCTGCCTGATGTTATGCAAGGCTGGCGTTTAGATGTGGTTGGCGAAAAGCTGAGTAAAGCGATCAAATAACCGCTTGCTGCTTTAAAGCCTAACTTAGTTACAGTTATAAACTGCACATACAAAAAAGAGAGCCTAGGCTCTCTTTTTTATTCAATCAATACAAGCAAGTGTATTACCTGCCAATCTTGTTCAGAAAGATTATCGATCTTCTTCTGGAAGCTTAACATTCAACTCTAACACTGAGATGTCGTCATCTTTGTGTTCAAAAGTCAGATCAACCATTGATGGATCGACCTCAACGTACTTGGCAATACACTTCAAGATGTCTTCTTTTAGTTGCGGCAGGTAAGACGGCGCTGGGTCGTCATGGCTGCGTCGTTCGGCAACAATGATCTGCAAACGTTCTTTGGCTAGGTTTGCGGTTGTCTTTTTCTGTGGTCTAAAAAACTCTAATAATGACATTGTGCATTAGCCCCCGAACAGTCGTTTGAAGATGCCTTTCTTCTGTTCCGTTAAGAAGCGGAAGTCAACTTGGCTACCCAGTAGTCGCTCTACAGTATCATTGTAAGCCATACCTGCGTCGGTTGCTTCGTCAAAGATAACTGGAACACCCTTGTTCGATGCGTTCAGTACCGCTTGGCTCTCTGGAATTACACCCAGTAGAGAGATGTGCAGGATTTCTTCAACGTCTTCAACACTGAGCATCTCACCTTGAGTTACACGTGCTGGGTTGTAGCGAGTCAATAGAAGGTGTGTTTTCACTGGCTCTAAGCCGTCTTCAGAACGACGAGATTTAGAGTCAAGAATACCTAGAATACGGTCTGAATCGCGTACTGAAGAGACTTCTGGGTTGGTGGTTACAATCGCTTCATCAGCGAAGTACAACGCCATAAGAGCGCCTTGTTCGATACCCGCAGGAGAATCACAGATGATGAAATCAAAGCCCATTTCATCCAATTCATCAAATACACGACGAACACCATCTTTTGTTAGTGCGTCTTTATCACGAGTTTGAGAAGCAGGAAGAATGAACAGGTTCTCTGTGCGCTTGTCTTTGATCATCGCTTGGTTCAGCGTCGCTTCACCATTGATAACATTAACGAAGTCGTACACAACACGACGCTCACAACCCATGATTAAATCTAGGTTACGCAGACCGATATCAAAGTCGATAACTGCGGTTTTCTTTCCTTTTAAAGCCAGACCCGAGGCAATAGCTGCACTGGAGGTCGTTTTGCCTACCCCGCCTTTACCTGACGTTACAACGATAATGCGTGCCATTCTGTTTTCCTTTTATTTCTCTTATATTGCGAGGACATCAACGTGTAATACATCGTTTGCCATACTGAACATGGTTTTCTTCTGCCAGTACTCGCTTTCAATTTGATCGCTGAGCCAGTAATTTCCAGCAATGGAAACCAGCTCGGCTTGTAAGTCATTACAAATTATTTTTGCTTCAGTTTGACCACTTGCACCTGCAATCGCACGGCCGCGTAAAGTGCCATGAATATGGATGCTGCCATCGGCAATCACTTCCGCGCCTGCACTCACATGGCTGAGTATCAATAGATCGCCATCTTTCGCATAAACCTGCTGACCAGAACGAATAGGGGTTCTAATCACCTTGATTGGTGCCATTTTCGCTGGAGCTTGAGACGGCGACTTGCTTGCCGTCATCACCGCAAAACCGGCTTCTTTAGCGAGGTTTTGCATTCGCTTATCAGAACAGCCAGCCACACCAACCGGGATCATGCCCGCTTGAGATATACCATTTTTAAGTTGCACAAAATCGATATCGCCCGCGACTTTACTGATGTTGATAACAACAGGTGCGGCAGCGAAAAACGTAGGTGCTTGGTCTACTTTCTCTTGAAGAAAAGAGACTGCATTTTCGACTTGATCATCGGATAAGTGCAAAACAGATAGCGTAAAGCTGCTACCTTTTAGATCTGGGTTACTAGACATCGAAAAACTACAGGACCTCAATAGCGGATTGGTACAATTTCTTTATCAATAAAATAAAGGGCATTGCCTGAAACTAGGTTTATCATGTTATATTCCCAAACCAAGCACAGCAAGTAATCTTGTTGTCAAATGGACGTTTTGTTCCCAATATTTCCCTAACATAAACTATTGATCTCGCAAGTGAGAGTTTTGTAGTCATAATCAATTAAAAGGTTTGTCATGCTGTGTTCTATATATAAAAGCTCAAAGAAAGAAGGAACATACCTTTATATCCCTAAGAAGGATGATTTTTCACAAGTTCCTGACGCATTGATGCAAATGTTTGGTAAACCTAGTTTTGTAATGGTAATTAAAATGGATGGCCGTAAACTGGCTCAAGTAAACATCGAAAAAGTGAAAGAATCACTGAATACCGATGGTTTCTTTTTACAGGTTCCGCCACCACCAGTTAACGAACTTGAGCTTCATAAAGAGCGTAAAGCTCAACAGAAATCTCAAGACGAAGAGTGATAGCCACCTCAATTCAAGGAGGAGTGATCGTTGAGTAAATTTTCGAAAACCATATTGGCTGTGTCGGCATTACTATTGGGTAATAGCCTGACCATAAGTTCAGTACAAGCTGAAGAACTGAGCTTCGAGCAATATGTAGAAAAACTAAAACAACAAGGCCGTGAAGAAGGCATCTCTGAAGCGATCATTGATGAAGCCTTTGATGGTGTAACGTTTAAGCCAAGAGCGGTAAAAGCCGACAAAAACCAACCTGAGAAAAAACTGACTCTGGATGAATACATTCCACGAGCGGTTCCAGATTGGAAAGTGAAGCAAGCAAGATCACTCTACAAGGAGCATTACACCGCGTTAAAGCGTATTGGTGATGAATATGGTGTTCAACCAAGATTCATTGTCGCGCTATGGGGCGTTGAGAGTAATTTTGGTAAGTTCACGGGCAATTACAGCGTTATCGACGCCCTAACGACCATGGCTTATGAAGGACGTCGAGAAGCTTTCTTCCGTAGCGAAGCGATGGCGGCATTGAAGATTCTTGATCAAGGCCATATTGCACCAAAAGAAATGAAAGGCTCTTGGGCTGGTGCGATGGGTCAACCTCAGTTTATGCCAAGCTCATTCTTAGCTTACGCCGCTGATGGCAGTGGTGATGGCAAGAAAGACATTTGGGGCACTGAAGAAGACGTATTTGCTTCGGCGGCCAATTATCTCAGCCAATCAGGGTGGGATGACAAATATACTTGGGGTCGTCAGGTTCATGTTCCGTCAACTGTGTCGATCGATTTACAAGGTCGAGACGAAGACAAAGCGAAATACTTAAAAGAGTGGTCTGAACTCGGTATTAAACGCTATGACGATCGCCCACTGCCAACACTTGATGAAGACATTAAAGCTTGGTTAATCATGCCGGATGATGAAACCGGACGTTCGTACCTCATTTATAACAACTACAATGTGTTAATGAAGTGGAATCGTTCTTACTACTTTGCTTTGGCAGTAAGCCATCTAGCCGACAGAATTAAGTTTGATTAACAGACCTAAGTCGCTTTGAATAGCATTTGGCCTACCATAGGCAGAACGAACTAAAGGACTCTTCGGAGTCCTTTTTGATTTTATATTTCAGAGATTTAATAAGGTGATCTTGTGCTAACAGATAGAGCTGCACAGATGGTGATATTCCATGCGCTGATCAAGCACGAAGGCTTTACCAGTGCTGCAAAAAGCTTGAACGTTTCGGTGTCTCACATTAGTAAGCAAGTTGCTTTGCTTGAAGACTCTATTGGTATCAAGTTGGTACAACGCACCACACGTAGCTTAACGCTGACCGAAGCAGGGGAAGTGTTCTATCAGCACTGTGAGCAACTGTTTAACACGGTAAAAGCCGCTCAAATGGATATGGACAGCCAGCGTGATGACATCTCTGGAATATTGCGTGTTGGGTTGTCACAGTCATTTGGCACTTTACATATCATTCCTGCGATTGATCAGCTCAGACAACTTTATCCTCAGCTGAGAATCGAGGTTCACTTGTTTGACTACAAGGTGGATATGATTGAAGAGCGACTGGACCTATGGATCACCAACAACGAAGATCTGCCAGAAGGTTATATTGCTCAGCGATTGGCTGACAGCCAGTTTGTGGTGGCTGCATCACCGGACTATTTGATTAAGGCCGGGACGCCACATGTGCCTTCTGATCTGATTGACCATAACTGTCTTATCTATCGCAGCCGTGAACGAGATTACACATCGTGGGCGTTTGACAACGGGCAAGAAAACCTCAGCGTCAAAGTCGCGGGCGATTACTCAGTCGATTTGGCTGAGGCAGTACGAGACGCGGCAGTATCAGGGTGGGGCGTTGCTTATTTGGCGACTTACTTAGTGAAAGAAGAGTTTAGAACGGGCAAGCTCATTCAAGTATTGCCAGAGTGGAGAGCCAGTCAGCTGATGCCATTCTATGCCGTTTACCCGAGCCGAAAGAATATGCCGAAGAAGCTTTCGGCAGTGATTGAGTTCATTAAAGATCATATCGGGTCGCCGACGTATTGGGACAAAAACCTCAAAACTTGCGTTGAACTGCATCGCTAACTGTTTCCTAATCTATAAATATAATTTCCATATGGAAAAAGTACGCTTTTTAATCAAAGTTAATTATTAAAATTCAATAACTTAATTATACTCATAGTTAAATCGTGATTACCCCAACATCACATTAACAACCTCAGCTTGCCGCAAACGATTTCCTCTATAGAATGCGTCGCCTTTCCTACCTACAACTTTTAGGTTGACGCACATGGCTTCCCTACTTGGAATTATCACTATTTTAGTTGCCGCTTGGTTACTATCTACGGACAGAAAAAATATTCCACTAAGAACAGTCTCTTTGGCTTTCTTATTACAAATCTCATTCGCGCTGTTGGTTCTGTATGTACCAATGGGTAAAGAAGCGTTGAATGCAGCCACAGGTGCGGTATCTAGCTTGATCAACTACGGTCAAGAGGGGATTAACTTCCTATTTGGTGGCCTAACGAATAACGGATTTGTTTTCGCGATTAACGTTCTAGGCATCATTATCTTTTTCTCTGCACTGATCTCTGGTTTGTACCACATCGGCTTTATGCCAAAGGTGATCAACCTTATCGGTGGCGCACTACAAAAGTTCTTGGGCACAGGTCGTGCGGAGTCACTGTCTGCGACTGCAAACATTTTCGTTGGCATGATTGAAGCTCCATTGGTGGTTAAGCCTTACTTGAAGCACATGACGGATTCACAACTGTTTGCTGTGATGGTGTGTGGTTTGGCTTCTGTCGCTGGTGGTACGCTAGTGGGTTACGCATCGCTTGGCGTTGATCTAAATTACCTGATCGCAGCTGCATTTATGTCTGCACCTGCTGGCCTATTGATGGCTAAGATCTTAGTACCAGATAGCGCAGATGACGCTCAAGAAAATATTGAGTCTGACGTTGAAATTCCACGAGCAACAAACGTAGTTGAGGCGATGGCAGATGGGGCTATGTCTGGACTTCGTATTGCCGTTGCGGTGGGTGCAACACTTCTTGCCTTTATCAGTGTGATTGCAATGCTGAATGGCTTGCTAGGTATCGTTGGCGGCTGGTTTGGCGTAAACCTAAGCTTCGAACTTATCCTAGGTTATGTGTTTGCACCCGTTGCATGGCTGATCGGTGTACCGTGGTCTGAGGCTGTGGTTGCGGGCTCATTGATCGGTAACAAGATTGTCGTGAACGAGTTCGTGGCTTTCATCCAACTAATGGATGCTAAAGAGGCACTAAGTGAGCACTCGCAAGCGATCGTAACTTTCGCTCTATGTGGCTTTGCTAACATCTCTACTATGGCGATTCTTATCGGTGGTTTGGGCAGCTTAGTTCCAGAGCGTCGTTCTTTCATCTCACAATATGGCTTCAAAGCAATTTGTGCAGGTGTGTTTGCTAACCTAATGAGTGCTGCTATTGCTGGTGTTGTACTTTCTCTATAGTTAACTGCTCATGACTTTACTCCCCCTATAGTAAAGTGACTGATTAATCACAATAATATTCGGTTAGCGTGAAAAAGAGAGCCTATAGTGTAAGAACGTAGGCTTTCTTATTGTGCGCCGAGCATGG
>NZ_JBFRPK010000004.1:132927-149147 GCF_041471965.1 Vibrio sp. 10N.261.51.A3 | reverse complement strand
TGCTCGGCGCACAATAAAAAGCCCCGCAAGCTTTCACTTGCGGGGCTTTTTTAGCTAATTGAGAAAAGGGCTAATTACTTACCAGCTTCTTTTTCTGCTTTAACTTTTGCAATCACTTCGTCAGCAACGTTAGTTGGACATGGTGCGTATTGTGCGAATTCCATAGAGAATTGGCCACGACCAGAAGTGATAGTACGTAGGTGACCGATGTAGCCGAACATCTCAGAAAGAGGTACGTCAGCTTTAATACGAACACCAGTAACGCCAGCTTGTTGATCTTTGATCATGCCACGACGACGGTTAAGGTCACCGATAACATCACCAACGTGATCGTCTGGAGTGAACACGTCAACGTTCATGATTGGCTCAAGAAGTTGCGCGCCAGCTTTAGGCATAGATTGACGGAATGCGCCTTTCGCTGCGATTTCAAATGCGATAGCAGATGAATCGACTGCGTGGAAACCACCATCGAAAAGTTCAACTTCAACGTCTAGAGTTGGGAAGCCAGCTAGTACGCCGTTTTCCATCATAGATGCGAAGCCTTTCTCAACTGCAGGCCAGAATTCTTTAGGAACGTTACCGCCCACAACTACAGAGTTGAACTTGAAGCCAGAACCTGCTTCGCCTGGTTTGATACGGTAATCGATCTTACCGAATTGACCAGAACCACCAGATTGCTTCTTGTGCGTGTAGCTATCTTCAATTGCTTGAGTGATAGTTTCACGGTAAGCAACTTGAGGAGCACCTACAGTTAGGTCAACGCCGTATGTACGCTTAAGGATATCTACCTTGATGTCTAGGTGAAGTTCACCCATACCTTTCAGGATAGTTTCGCCAGTCTCTTCGTCAGTCTCAACTTGGAAAGATGGATCTTCTGCAACCATTTTACCGATAGCGATACCCATTTTCTCAGAACCGCCTTTATCTTTTGGAGATACAGCGATTGAGATTACTGGAGTTGGGAATACCATTGGCTCAAGCGTTACTTGGTGCTTAGGATCACATAGAGTGTGACCAGTTTGCACGTTCTTCATACCAACGATCGCAATGATGTCACCAGCTTGTGCGCTAGTTAGTTCGTTACGGTCATCAGCTTGCATCTCAACCATACGGCCAACACGTTCAGTCTTGCCAGTGAATGAGTTAAGAATCGTGTCACCTTTGTTCAGTTTACCAGAGTAAATACGAACGAAAGTTAGAGCACCGAAGCGGTCATCCATGATTTTGAATGCAAGCGCTTTGAAAGTCTCATCTGTAGAAACGATAGCGTGTTCGCCAGTTTCTTCACCGTTCTCATCCATTAGAGGCTGAGGGTCAACTTCAGTTGGTGCTGGTAGGTAATCTACTACAGCATCAAGGATAAGTTGCATACCTTTGTTCTTGAACGCAGAACCACAGAACGTTGGGAAGAATGCGATATCACGAGTACCTTTACGGATACAACGCTTAACGTCTTCAATAGAAGGCTCTTCACCTTCCATGTAAGCTTCCATTAGGTCATCGTCTTGCTCTACAGCAGTTTCGATTAGCTCTTCACGGTATTGCTCAACGTCATCAACCATGTCCGCTGGAACATCTTTGATTTCGTAGTTTTCAGGAAGACCAGTGTCATCCCAAACGTATGCTTTACGGCTTAGTAGGTCTACAACACCAACGAACTCGTCTTCACGGCCGATTGGTAGAACCATTACTAGAGGAGTTGCACCTAGAACGTTTTTAACTTGGTCAACAACGTTGTAGAAGTCTGCACCCATACGGTCTAGTTTGTTAACGAAGATCAGACGAGATACTTCTGATTCGTTAGCGTAGCGCCAGTTAGTTTCTGATTGAGGTTCAACACCACCAGAACCACAGAATACACCGATACCGCCATCAAGAACTTTAAGAGAACGGTATACTTCAACTGTGAAGTCAACGTGTCCAGGAGTATCGATAACGTTTAGACGGTGATCGTTCCAAAAACAGCTTACAGCTGCTGATTGGATAGTAATACCGCGCTCAGCTTCCTGTTCCATGAAGTCAGTCGTTGATTCGCCATCATGTACTTCACCAGTCTTGTGGATTTGACCAGTTAGCTTAAGGATACGCTCAGTGGTAGTTGTTTTACCCGCATCAACGTGCGCGAAAATACCAATGTTTCTGTATTTCGATAAATCTGCCATTGTCTTACTCTGTTAATAGGATATAAAATGCGCGCAGAGTATATCACAATCTGTGAAGACTGATAGCTTTGCATGCATTTGGGACTAAAAAACTTTGCCTTTTTCTAACATATAGAAAAAGGCACTCAGTAGTAACAATCTAAATGATTGTTAATTATAGTGCTAACCTAAAGCCTAATCGGCGTTAAGGTTAGGCTGAATTGCTGCTGTATAGAGTAGCTGAAGTGAGTTCAATTACAACTCATCAAAAGCATTAATTGCTTCCGATAATTTTTTCACACCGTGGATCTGCATTCCTGGAATGCCACCTTTAGGCATGTTAGCCGCCGGTACAATCGCTTTCTTAAAGCCGTGTTTAAATGCTTCATTTAAACGCTCTTGTCCGCTCGGTACAGGTCGAATCTCACCCGCTAGGCCTACTTCTCCAAATACCACCACATCTTTTGGTAATGCGCGGTCTCTGAAACTAGAAAGTAGAGCCATCACCAACGCAAGATCAGCACTGGTTTCGGTTACTTTAACACCACCGACGACATTCACAAACACATCTTGGTCAGCCATTTGTAAGCCGCCGTGTTTATGCAGCACCGCTAATAACAAAGAAAGCCTGTTTTGCTCTAGGCCGACAGCGACGCGACGTGGGTTAGCCAGCTGTGAATAATCCACCAGCGCTTGGATTTCGACAAGAAGTGGACGCGTCCCTTCCCACACCACCATGACAGAACTGCCCGAGGTTTCTTCTTCACCACGAGACAAGAAGATAGCGGATGGGTTGCTAACTTCTTTTAGCCCTTGGCCTGTCATCGCAAACACACCCAGTTCATTCACTGCACCAAAACGGTTTTTGTGGCTGCGTAGCGTTCTAAAACGGCTATCGGTTCCGCCATCTAATAAAACAGAACAGTCAATAATGTGCTCAAGTACTTTTGGCCCTGCTAAGGTGCCGTCTTTAGTTACGTGTCCAACTAAGAACACAGCAACGTTATTCTGTTTTGCGTAGCGCGTTAATGCGGTTGCCGATTCACGAACCTGTGCAACACTGCCCGGAGAAGATTGAACATCCGCAACGTGCATAACTTGGATCGAGTCGATAACCATGATCTTAGGTTGTTCTTTTTCTGCAACCTGACAAATCTTATCCACGTTCGTTTCTGAGAGCATCTTTAGGTGCTCTTTTGGCAATCCAAGTCGAGACGCACGCATCGCGACTTGTTGCAGAGATTCTTCCCCGGTTACATAGAGAGTCGGTAATTGAGAAGAAAGCTGACACATGGTTTGTAATAGCAGCGTTGATTTACCGGCACCCGGGTTGCCACCAATCAGGATCGCAGCACCCGGTACGACACCACCACCAAGTACGCGGTCTAGCTCTTTAAAGCCACTGCTAAAACGTGGGACTTCTTGCAGATCGATTTCTGACAGCGTTTGAACCGAAGATTCAGTTGCACCGCCCGCATAACCACTCAATCGTTCATTACGTGCGACCTGAGGTGAAGCGGCTAACCTAACTTCTGTAATCGTGTTCCAAGCACCACATGCATTGCACTGCCCCTGCCAACGTGGAAAATCGGCACCACAGTCATTACACACATAAGCTCGCTTTGCCTTCGCCATAAAACCTCAATAATTTACTCAATTACACAATGATGTTGTCAATTTGTGACTTATTTGACCGTACGGATGAAAATAAAAGTTGCAGTCATACCACTTATACTTAAAGATCGATTTAAACTAGTCGATAACATAAACGCACCGTCCATTCTAACAAGAAAAGTATGCAGCAATCTGAAATTCTATCTGTAGCAGAACGTTTAATCCCGGCTTACCACGCCGAAGATTTCGAATTCCTTCTTTCTCAAATGACAGAAGGGGAATCGCCGTCTCTGAAGCTGCTCGTTAAAATGGAACTGAATCGTATCATGGCTCCGTGTACAAAGAGCATTGATTTACGCGGGCGTATTGATAATGAGTGTCGTCAGTTCACTCTCGATGGCCGTAAGCACTGGCTCGATGATATCGCTTTAAACGCATATCAACGTGGTACGAAAAAGTTTAAAGGTTACACAGAAGGCGCATGGGAGTTAGTAATGACTCCGCGAACTCAGCCTCTGAGCGTTGTTAAAACATCTTCTCAAGGTAACCACGACATTACTAGCGCCAATAGCCCGTACGAAGCGGAAGCTATTAACCTAGGTTACGACTTAAAACGCCAAGAGAACAGACTCAAGATTAGCTCGCAGGTCGAGATCACCACATCGAAAGGGCAAAGCCTACATGGTGTAACGGTTGATATCTCCCCGTCGGGTGCAAAGTTCAAAGTACCGAGCGCCTTTCGATACAACCTCGGCGAGATCATCAGCGTTAAGTTCTCAGAGCTTATCGAAAAGTCCCAAGAAAACGATGTTAACCAAGCGGTTGAATTTCGTGTTTTGGGTATCGACGAATCTTATGAGAACAACGCGGTCAAATTTCTAAGAACCATCAAGGTAAGCGACAACAATATTGTGGCTCGCTTACTCGATGAGTCTTTAAATAGCACCAGTAAGAAAACCAGCCATGAGAATCAAGATAGGATTATTCGAACTCGTACTCGAGGAATCGAACATACCTATCTAAAGCATACTTGTAACCTACCCCTGTTTTTCAGCGGCAGCGAACTAAAGCTTGCCCTACTGACGGATAACAACCATCCATTATGGCAATATTGGCACGACGAACGAAATCAACAAGCGCTGGGTACCCTGTTCAACGAGCAACGTATGAACCTGTTGGCGAAACCAGGAGTGAAGGGAACCAGTAACGTTATCTACTCTTTTACCCATGAACACCAAAACAAGACCTTGTTCTATTCAATGATGCTGCCTGAAGCCTCTCGTGAACAAAGACAGCTGTTCTGGCACATCGGTGGCAAACGTAAAAGTTGGAAGGCGTTCAAGTTCTCGGTTTTCGAACTTTCAGACACTGAGCGACAAGCATTAGCTAAACACTCGGATACGCTGGCTCAAAGCTCAGCTCAACTGACGCATTGCGGAATCTTGCAAGAGATTGGCGATCACGAAAGTGCGGCGGACTATCTTCTGAGTGAAAAGCCACGCATTCCAAGCAGTGAATTGAACCGCTTCCGTCACCCGCGTACTGTCGTCGGCAATATTCAAAGCATCTACTTTGACTCTCAGACTCGTCGTAAAGAGCCGAGATACCAATTTAAGTCACCGTTGCAACTTACATCACAAGATGGCACAGCGGCGAACGGACACACCTTAGATATTTCGAAGCGTGGACTGAGCATTAGCCTTGAACACCCAATGGTACTCAAGATTAATGATCCGGTATTAGTGAACTTCAATGAACTGCAGCTCTATGACAAGAACCTGCCACTGAGCACAGTGCCTTACCACGTAATTCGAGTGAGTCCGAATGGTCGCAACGTGCAGTTGGTTATTGCCGAGAACGCCAAGACAATGCGTACCATCGCTTTCCTTAATGGGCTTATCGATCAAAACCAAAGTAAGCTGATTAAGAAGCAAGAGATACTGCCAACACATTCGCTACTCGAATCACTGCACAACATTTTGTTGAGCAAGATGGTCAGTAACCCAATATTCATTGATAAGCCAAGTTCAACGCTGCGCTGTAAGATCATTGGTGTGAATTTCCCACTGAATAAGCATCTAACGTTACTTGCTAAACTTGGTCACAACCAAAAGTTCTCACTCGAGCCAATCTTCAAGGGTCACACCAACTCACTGTTGGCTGAGCCACTAAAAAGAATTGAAGGTGCGGAGCCTAAGCATCATGACGTGTACATTGCTGCAGTGAAGTTTGGCGACAAAATCCAGTCGGTACACACCAAGTTGGTCAAAGACTTCGCCTCAGCAAAGGAACGCATCTTATTCATCAAGAAAGCGCAGCACTTAGGTGATGTGTACGTATTGCGAGTCACCACGGCACCAATCTTTAATCCGCTAACGAGTTTATTTCAATCGGATTTAGAAGAGCTTTCTCGCATCAGCATGCATCAAGCTAAGAAACTGGAAAATGAGGTGACAGCGTTTATCGGTTATGGCGAGATAGAAGACATTACCGATGAAGTGCTGATTCGATTGGAGCTAACACGCTAGCTTCGAACCGCGTATTAACTTAAGCATGAAAATAGAAAAAGCAGGCTGATAGCCTGCTTTTTTTGTGTCTGAGCCACTATTGCTAAATAAGATACATAGCCAATAGCACTTAGGTAGAGCCCCTAAGGTTTCGCTTGCCAGCTGATCTTCTGTTGCTTAGCCAATACACCCGACAAGATACACAGCACACCGCCTAAACCTGCGTAACGAACAGCAGTTTGAGCTTGCTGCTCTACTTTTGGTTTTGCGTGGTAGGCAATGCCTAAACCTGCAGAGCCCATCATCACCAAGTCATTGGCACCATCACCAACGGCAACGGTATTATGTAGTTCCAATTCGTACTCTTCAGCCAACTCTACCAAGATATCCGCTTTGGTCTGCGCCGAAACAACATCGCCTAAGACTTCACCCGTCAACTTACCGTTGACGATCTCAAGCGTGTTTGATTGAGCATGGTCTAGATCAAGGGTATCTTTCAGGTAGTCAGAGAAGTAAGTAAAACCGCCTGATGCAATCGCCGTTTTCCAGCCAAGCTTATTTAGAGTATTCACCAGCCCGACCAAGTCTGGCATGAATGGCAATGACTGACGCACTTGCTCTAATATCGATTCATCCGCACCTTTCAGTGCTCCTACTCGCTGGCGTAGGCTCTGTTCAAAGTCGAGCTCGCCTTGCATTGCTCGTTCTGTGATTTCAGAGACTAACTCTCCCACTCCAGCTAGCTTGGCAATCTCATCGATGCATTCAATTTGAATCGCTGTGGAATCCATATCCATCACGATCAAACCTGGCTTAGATAAGTCTGGGACCTCGCTAAGGCAAGCATAATCAAGCTTTAGCGCTTGGAGGATTTCTTCGTGTGCTGGCGTTAGATTGCCTGACATCAAAGCCACTTCATAATGCCCAACCTTCCACGTATCGAGGATGGTGTTGTAAGTGCCAGTGAAAAAGTCGATGTCATCGAAAGATTGTGGAGATAGGTACTCACCAAACACAATCCAATTGGCCTTGGATTTAGCGAGTTGAGAAGCGAAACGAGTCTCGGGGAGTCGAGTTAATAATGTCGTATGCCTTTTTATCGGCAGATATTTCTGAGCGTCCATGTGTATGATTCCTAATTAACTATGCTAAACGTTAACCTATTGCAATTTGAAAACGCAAGTCTCAATATGTCTTAATCATAACATTTGTTTATTTCAGGCTTCGTGAAACATGAATGAATCATTGTTCTCAATACGTAACGCTTTACGAATGCTAGCCCTCATTTTGTTGGCTACCATGTTCGTTGTAACGATTAAAAATACGGTCGTGATCAGTAAAGGTAACGAGAAGATCCAAGCAAAACAATTGGAAACTCTTACCAAGCTGCTTATCTCTCAGGCATCACTTTCAGCCAGCAAGATGATCACGCAACAAGACCAAGAGCGATTGCTTGATCTGACTAACCAGCTATCTCAAGACCGACTGGTGTTCGATACCACCATCTATGATGCAGAGGGTATTCGACTGGCTTCGAGCGAAAAAGCCCTCTCGGTACGTGAGGTTCTTGGCTTAGATACACCACTTTCAACAGCAAGTATCGGCAGACAACAGTTAGTTGAACCTATTTATTCTCCAGAGAAAACGATCATCGGCTTTATTCGAGTGACTTTTGAAACCGGTAAGATGACGGCGATTTCTGATCACCACTACCGCAAAAGTGATCGCTACATGATCGGTATGGTGTTGATGGGGTTTGTGAGTGGCGTGTTGTTCATCATGCTGATTCGCAGAAGACCAACTAAGTCTGGTGAGAACTTACTATTGAAAAATGTAAGCTCATAAACACACTAGGCTGACAATAAATACTAGACTCAGAATAAATACAGCAATCCAATAAAAAGCCCCGACGCTCAGGCAGCAACGGGGCTTTTTGTTATCTGTTAACTTATCAAGCTAAGACAAATCAAGATTATTCTTGGTCGCCAAGCAGTACAGAGTCTAGTGCGATAACCATCATGTCGTTGAAAGTCGTTTGACGTTCATCTGATGTCGTTTGCTCACCAGTCTTAATGTGGTCAGAAACAGTACAAATCGTTAGAGCTTTTGCGCCGTATTCAGCACACACACCATAGATGCCAGCCGCTTCCATCTCTACGCCAACAATGCCGTATTTGTCCATTACTTCGAACATCTCTGGATCTGGCGTGTAGAACAGCTCAGCCGAGAACAGGTTACCGACTTTTACGCCGACACCGAGAGCTTTGGCTGCATCTTCTGCCGCGCGCACCATTTTGTAATCCGCAATAGCCGCAAAGTCATGATCTTTAAAGCGAATACGGTTCACTTTAGAGTCAGTACATGCGCCCATGCCGATCACCACATCACGCACTTTGATATCTTCGCTCACTGCACCACAACTACCTACACGAATGATCTTCTTCACACCAAAGTCTTTGATCAGCTCAGTCGCGTAAATAGAACAAGATGGAATGCCCATACCGTGTCCCATTACCGAAACCTTACGACCTTTGTAAGTACCGGTGTAACCAAACATGTTGCGAACGTCGCACACTTGAACCACTTCTTCTAAGAAGGTTTCAGCGATGTATTTAGCACGTAGCGGGTCACCTGGCATTAAAACTACGTCAGCGAAATCACCCATTTCAGCATTAATATGTGGAGTAGCCATTGAAAATATCCTTAATCTCAAAACAAAAAAAGAAGAGAGAGGTTTCCCTCTCTCTTCGTTAACTATTATAGAAAGCTTGTACCGTGTCCCATTGGCGATGTACCAAAGTATGACGCTAAGCTTTGACCGATATCAGCGAACGTATCGCGACGGCCTAAAGAACCGGCTGGAACCTTCTGACCGTAAACAATCACAGGGATGTGCTCACGAGTATGGTCTGTACCTGGCCATGTCGGATCACAACCGTGGTCAGCCGTTAGGATAAGCACATCATCTTCTTTCATCATATCGATGATTTCATTGATGCGACCATCGAAGTACTCAAGTGCCGCTGCATAACCAGCAACATCACGGCGGTGGCCGTAAGCTGAGTCGAAATCAACGAAGTTAGTGAACACGATAGTGTTGTCGCCTGCTTCATTGATCGCTTCTTTGGTTGCTTCAAATAGCGCAGGAATACCTGTTGCTTTGGTTTTCTGAGTGATGCCACAACCCGCGTAGATATCAGAGATCTTGCCGATTGAGTGAACGTTACCGCCCTTCTCATCAACCAACTTCTGAAGAATGGTGGCTGCAGGTGGCTCAACAGAAAGATCACGACGGTTACCAGTACGTTCGAATTGACCTTTACCTGGGCCAATGAACGGACGAGCGATAACACGACCAATGTTGTAGTCTTCTAGCTCTTCACGAGCAATCTGACAAAGGTCTAATAGGTTTTGCAGGCCGAATGTCTCTTCGTGACAAGCGATCTGGAAAACAGAATCTGCAGAAGTATAGAAGATTGGCAGACCAGTCTTCATGTGCTCTTCACCTAGGTTGTCTAGGATTTCCGTACCAGATGAGTGGCAGTTACCCAAGAAACCAGACAGGCCTGCACGCTCAAGGATGCGGTCAGTCAGTTCTTTTGGGAAGCTGTTCTCTTTGTCGGTGAAGTAGCCCCAGTCAAACAGTACAGGAACACCTGCGATTTCCCAGTGACCTGATGGCGTGTCTTTACCAGAAGACAGCTCAGCAGCGTGACCGTAAGCGCCAATGATCTCAGCGTCTGCATCCATACCAGGAGCAAAACGACCCGTAGACTCTTTGTGAGCCATCGCTAGACCTAGCTTAGACAGGTTTGGCAGTGCCAGTGAACCTTTACGATCTGCATTGTCTGCAAGACCTTGGTCACAATGATCTGCGATGTGGCCCATAGTGTCAGAACCTACATCACCAAATTTGTCTGCATCCGCTGTTTCACCGATACCGAATGAATCTAAAACTAAAATAAATGCTCTTTTCATTTTCTTCACCAACTTATTGCTCTTTGCACCAGAACTCTGTTTATCGGTATACGCGAGGTATACCGATACCTGTTATTTACACGTCTTCAGAACGAATCTGACGGTAAACGTCTGGCGTTGCTGTATATTCTCCGCCCACAGTGATTGCATTTTGTAATGCTGTTGCAGCTTCTTGCCACTGTTGTTCGTTACGAGCATGAATCATTGCTAATGGCTTATCTTCACTTGCTACTTCACCTAGGCGAATGAAGTGATCAAAACCGACTGCGTAATCAATGCTGTCAGTTGCTACACGACGACCGCCGCCCATACCAACCACAGCCATACCAATTGCACGAGTATCCATTGCTGATACCACACCGCTTTCTAACGCGTACACTGGCTTAATAATGTCTGCTTTTTCTAGGTAGTTATCGTAGTTCATTACGAAATCAACTGGACCACCAAGGCCCGCTACCATTTTACCGAAGCACTCTGCTGCCTTACCGTTATCCAGTACTGCCATCAGTTTTTCGCGCGCTTCGTCTGAGTCTTTAGCTAGGTTACCGAGCACCAGCATTTCAGCACACGATGCTAGAGTGATCTCTAACAAGCGAGGGTTACGGTATTCACCCGTTAGGAACTGAACCGCTTCACGAACTTCTACTGCGTTACCCGCTGAAGAAGCCAGCACTTGGTTCATGTCCGTTAGGATTGCTGTTGTTTTAGTACCCGCACCGTTTGCTACTGCAACGATAGATTTCGCTAGCTCTTCAGATGCTTCGTAAGTCGGCATGAATGCGCCTGAACCTACTTTTACATCCATCACTAGAGAATCAAGGCCCGCAGCCAGTTTCTTAGATAGGATTGAAGCCGTGATCAGCGAGATGTTATCGACTGTTGCTGTGATATCACGAGTTGCGTAAACACGCTTGTCAGCAGGAGCTAGATCGCCTGTTTGACCGATGATAGCCACGCCAGCATCTTTCGTTACTTCACCGAACACATCGTTGGTTGGTGTAATGTTGTAACCCGGAATAGATTCCAGCTTGTCTAGCGTACCGCCAGTGTGGCCTAAACCACGACCAGAGATCATTGGAACGAAACCGCCACATGCTGCCACCATTGGGCCAAGCATCAGAGAAGTAACGTCGCCAACACCACCAGTAGAGTGTTTATCAACGATTGGGCCATCAAAGTTCATGTGGCTCCAGTCAATCACCATGCCTGAATCACGCATTGCACACGTTAGTGCGATACGTTCTGGCATCGTCATTTCATTAAAAAAGATAGCCATTGCGAATGCGGCAATTTGGCCTTCAGAAACCGTGTTCTTAGCCACACCTTGAATGAAGAAGTTAATTTCTTCAGCTGTTAGGACTTCACCGTCACGTTTTCTGCGAATAATTTCTTGAGGTAGATACATTAGTGCCTCCCAAACTCTAGTGAGTATGGTTTGTAGGGAAAAGAGGTAATATGGAGTGGCTTGACGCCACTCCATCAAACAGACTTATTATGTTCAATACTCTAAATATTTGGCGTTGCAGTTAGGCGACCAGTGAGTTCATTCCTATGAGCATAGAGGCTCTATGTGATTAGGAGGAACTTACGCAGTCAACAACGCTGCGGTGTCAAATATGACGAGTAAATTAGTATGCTGCTGGATCAGCAGTCTGGTCTGTCACTTCTAATGTATTAAGAAGGTTAGTTAGTAGGCTTGAAGCACCAAAACGGTAGTGCATGTTGTCTGCCCACTCAGCGCCTAGTAGCTCATCAGCCATTGCTAGGTATAGTGCTGCATCTTCAGCAGTACGTACGCCACCAGCAGGTTTGAAACCAACTGTTTTAGCAACGCCCATGTCACGGATAACTTCAAGCATCATGCGCGCGTACTCTGGAGTCGCGTTTACTGGCACTTTACCTGTTGAAGTTTTGATGAAGTCTGCACCTGCTTCGATACAGATTTGAGAAGCTTTCTTGATTAGTGCTTCTTCTTTCAGTTCACCTGTTTCGATGATCACTTTAAGCGTGATGTCACCACAAGCTGCTTTACACTGTTTAACTAGCTCAAAGCCAACTTCTTCGTTGCCAGCAATAAGAGCACGGTATGGGAATACTACGTCAACTTCGTCTGCGCCGTACGCTACCGCTGCTTTTGTTTCTGCAACAGCAATTTCGATGTCGTCATTACCATGAGGGAAGTTAGTTACAGTCGCAATGCGTACTTCTGGAGTACCTTGCTCACGCAACGCTTTCTTAGCTGCTGGGATAAAGCGAGGGTAAATACAGATTGCAGCGGTGTTGCCTACTGCAGTCTTCGCGTCATGACAAAGCGCCACTACTTTTTCAGTAGTATCGTCGTCATTTAGCGTAGTTAGGTCCATAAGTTTAAGTGCACGTAGAGCTGCTGCTTTTAAATCGCTCATTTCTATCTCCGATCAATATATTCAAATAGTTAACTACTTCGCCCTCCATCCAGTATAGATGGATATTTTAGTAATGCTCAGTAGCCACAAATGAACGGACTTGGTTCCCTGAAGACTTGATAACTTTCGCTACCAATTGCAATCCTTGTCACCGCACAGTACCAGTTTGGTCTATGGCACAACAAATCAGTCATGTTGTGTCTAACATCTATAGCGTATCGCTAATTTTGGCTTAATCCCAGAAGAATAACGTTCGAGTTGATTTCGAGGTTACTTTCTTGCCAACAGAGACATCCTATCCCTTTAGCTTATACATTATAGGTATCCATCAATAAATTGTAGTGCTCCTTAGAACGCAAACGGTTTGTATCTCAAAAAAACATTCTAGACCCTACATCGAATCTAAGCATAAGCGCGTGCATATACTAAAAACGGCAGGCCTAAAAACAAAAAAGCCCCGCAGCAATTTCTTGCTACGGGGCGATATTATTATGGCGTCTATATATCGATTTCTAACTAATTAGAAAGACAGGAAGAAGCCAGCAATTGTTGCTGCCATCAGGTTAGATAGAGTACCAGCAATTACCGCTTTAACACCCATACGTGCGATGTCGTGGCGACGGCTTGGTGCAATACCACCTAGACCACCTAGAAGAATCGCAATTGAAGAAAGGTTTGCGAAACCACATAGTGCGAATGCGATGATAGCTTGAGTCTTCTCAGACATCACTTGACCAGTTGCTGCAACAACTTGAGCGTTTTCACCAACGTATGGTACGAAGTTTAGGTATGCAACGAATTCGTTAACAACTGTCTTCTGACCAATGAAAGAACCAGCGATAGTTGCTTCTTCCCATGGAACACCAATGATGAATGCTAGCGGTGCGAAGATCCAACCTAGAAGAAGTTCTAGAGTTAGGTTTTCCATACCGAACCAACCACCGATGCCACCTAGGATACCGTTGATTAGAGCAATTAGACCGATGAATGCTAGTAGCATTGCACCAACGTTAAGTGCTAGTTGTAGACCAACTGATGCGCCACCTGCTGCTGCGTCGATAACGTTAGCTGGTTTGTCATCGCCACCGTCCATTTCGTCAGCGATGTTGTCGTCTGGCGTATCTGTTTCAGGCTTGATGATTTTAGCGAATAGTAGACCACCTGGTGCTGCCATGAATGATGCTGCTACAAGGTACTCTAGAGGTACACCCATAGATGCGTAACCCGCTAGTACACCACCAGCTACAGAAGCCAAACCACCACACATTACTGCGAATAGTTCAGAGTTAGTCATTTTAGGAACAAATGGACGAACAACTAGAGGTGCTTCAGTTTGACCAACGAAGATGTTTGCTGCTGCAGACATAGACTCGGCGCGAGAAGTACCTAGAGCTTTCTGAAGACCACCACCAAGAACTTTGATTACAATTTGCATAACACCAATGTAGTAAAGTACAGAGATAAGTGCAGAGAAGAAAATCAGAGTTGGTAGTACTTGGAAAGCAAAGATGAAACCGATACCGTCAACTGAGAAGTTAACTAGGCTGCCGAATAGGAAACCAGTACCGTCTTTACCGTAGTCGATCACGTTTGCTACACCAGCAGAGAAACCTGCAAGTAGATCACGACCCCAAGGGATGTAAAGTACGAATGCACCAAGTGCGAATTGGATAGCGAAAGCGCCACCCACTGTTCTTAGATTAATAGCTTTGCGGTTGTCAGATAGTAGTACTGCGATTGCGATCAGTGCAACCATTCCGACTAGGCTCATAAACAGGCTCATAGTTTATGACTTCCTTATTAGTTATTTATTGGCGTGTTACAAAATGGGGCTATAAAGCGGAGGCAATTATACTCATGCGACCACTAATAAAGTAATGCCGTCCTCACACTTTCGTAGAAGATTCATGTACCATTCACACGCAAATGTGACCCAAATCACAAGCTCGGTGCAATTTACGCAAACGATAAACAAAAACCTTCGATTTTATTCACATATACCGAATGCGCGATGGCTATTTTGCCAAATTTGCGCTGCAATCGATTGCTTTGGCTCTTTTCTAAGCAAAAAAAGTTCATTTAAGATCGTAACTAAATATTTGGAATGATTAACATTTCCTTGGTTTCCATACATGGGCATGTCCGGAGCATCCGTTTCCAATACCAGACATTCAAGGGGCAATTTTGCGATGGTTGTGCGTGTTTTTTGCGCTCTTGGGTAAGTTATCGTTCCACCGACGCCAATATAGAAACCGAGCTTGATCCATGCCAAAGCTTGCTGTTCACTCCCAGAAAAACCGTGAATCACACCACCTAAGGTGAACTTATGCTGCTTTATTAGCTCGATAAGTCGGTTGTAAGACTTCCTCTCATGGATGATTAAAGGCAGGTCAAACTCCTTCGCAAGCTCCATTTGTTGGATGAAAAAGCGCTCTTGTTTCTCTCGTTCAACGTCCACAAAAAAGTCGAGCCCGCACTCACCTATCGCGACACATTGGCTGTTTTTTGAAGCGAGTAATTGGCGAAGTTCCGAAAATTGTTCGTCATTGGCCGGTTCTAAAAAGTAAGGATGGAAGCCTAATGCATAGTAAATATTGGGGTGAGATTGAGCGATTTCATCGAGCTTCCTCCAGTTACGTTGGCCGATAGAAGGGATGATTAACTTCTCGACTTGCGCTTGTTTCGCTTCTTTAAGATAGCCATCAATAGTTTGATCAGGTGTAAAACCTTGCTCAAACGCCTCAAAATCCGCGTGGCAATGAGTATCAAACAGCGGAAAGTCACTTATTTGCTGTGTCATTTTCCCTACTCTCCATTTGTTTCCCTTGAGGATCACGACGATAAGCAACACAACTGCGCTTGTTCTCAGGCGTTAAGCCAAGCTCTTCACACCACTTATCATATCTTTTAACCCAAGTTTTTATCCAACCCAACATACTTACCTCAAGTCTCAACCTAAAAAGCGCAAATGCATAAATTAGATTTATACATCAACACTAGCTGGCTATATTGTTGAAAATCTCACCACAGCGAATAATAAACGCACTTGCCAAGGAGGCATTGATAGCAAGACGCTCCATTCAATAACGAGATCCTACTTTATGAAAGCATCACTCTTAGCCATATCAATTTCTAGCGTATTAGCAGCACCTGCTTTTGCTTCTGCACCTCAAGTTGACGTAGAACTAGCAAACCAACAAACACTTCAACTTATTGACGAGCAGATGAACGCTATCGATGCTTCTGTTCAGTATAAGTTAAACGAACAATACGCGAATGCAACTCCGGGCACGACAGCCACAATCGATGACGTCACTTACGAAAAACAATCTAACGGTACTTGGGCTGCAGTTGGTGCCGCTTCTGCTGCATTGGTTGCAGGGCTTTTGAGCACGTCGTCTAGTTCCAATAGCGACAATGATGTGGATTATCTCCCACAACACCCAGACGTTGATGTTGACGCTACACCACGTTGGTCTCCTGAATTCGGTGAAGACCGTCCCGAGATGGAAGAGCGTGACCTTACAATTAAGATCATTAACGGCGAAATCCACGTTATCGACGAAAACACCAGT